>CAJTSU010000039.1 GCA_910579055.1 uncultured Mailhella sp.
CGGATAAGGAGAGCAGAGATGAGCCTCGCTCCGCTCGACTCCGAGAGTATTTCAACAGCGAAATGCCCTAAATCGTATATGCTCCGTCCACGACCCACATTGCTCCGTCCACAAAAGAGGCTTCATCGCTGACCAGAAGCAGGGCGACGTTGGCGATTTCTTCGGGCTGTCCGAAGCGTTTCAGAGGCTGAAGATCCATGAAACTTTGCAGACCCCTGGCTTCATCGCCGGTATCTCGCGCTCCGTCGCGCAGACCGGGGGTATCTACCGTGCCGGGGGCAATGGAATTTACCCGTATTCCATGCGGCAGCAGAGCAATGGCCGCCGCTCTGGTCATGGAAGCAACAGCTCCTTTGGAGGCATGGTAAGCGAAGTACCCGGGCGAGCCTACGATGGCGAAGGAGGAGGCGAAATTCAGGATCGCTCCGCCGCGCCCTTGTTCAATCATGATTTTTGCCGCTTCACGCATGAAGATGAATGTGCCGGTTACATTGACAGCCATAACCTGGGAGAACTCTTCTGCGGAGGTTTCCAGCAAGGGTTTGTTGAGCTGCCAGGCCGCGTCATTGACAAGAATATCCACAGAACCGAAGTGATCGCGCGCAGCAGAGAGTACGGCCGAAATATCATTTTCCCTGCTCACGTCACAGTGCCGGTACAGGGCGCTCCCGCCGTTTTTCTGAATTTCTGTCGCCGTTTGTTTGCCGTGCTCCGCATCCTTGTCTGCAATAACGACGGAAGCCCCTTCACGAGCAAAGCGCAGGGCCATGGCGTGCCCAATGCCGTTGGCTGCTCCGGTGATGACAGCGACCTTTTCCCGTAATCTCATAAAACCTCCTGAAATAGGATACAGTCAGGGTTCAGGAACGAGTGTTGTCTGGAGTGGCAGTGTTCTCCTCAACCTTGTCAGGCTGTGGTGTAACGTATGCAGGTCTGCCGGGAGGAAATGCCTTGTCAAAAAAAGTGACCAGCGTGGAAACAAGCGCATTTTCCAGGCGTTGGTGTTTTTTGGGATCGGAGTTGGGACAAAAGTCCGGCAGGTTGGCCGCAAGCTCGGGAGGGCAAAGGGCCATAAGCGAAAGACTGTCCGCACCGGGCAAAATGATGCTTTCCACTCTGGTTTTCGTGAGTCCCGAGCTCAGCATGAGCGACTGCGGATCGGGCTTGTTCAGGCGATCTTCAGGCGTACCGATGAGCAGTATCGGCACATGCACGTTTGCAAGGGATTTTTGTCCAAAGAGCATGGCATAGCCGGGAGCGACCAGCACCAGGGCCTTAACTCTGTCGTCGTGAATACGTTCGCGGGGAGGCAGAGGAGGAAGCGGAGGAAGAAAGGCCGGGGGGAGCGGAATCCCCTGCATTTTCTTTTTGTATTGGGCGCTCAAACGCCTGTGTCGTTTTCCCATGGCCGAGTTCAACCGGGAAAGTTCATTTTCCCGGGCAAGCAGGGCGGAACGGCGGCGTTCAGTCGCGTCCTTGCGGGCTTGGGCCCGATATCGCATGACTTCCGTCAGGGCGCGCATACGTTCGGCAATATGAGGAATGCAATACGGGTCGCTCTTTCCCTGTTTTTCAAGTTCCGGGCAGTAATCCTTCCATTGATCCGGCGTAAGAGCCGCGCCTGTGCAGAGTAACCCCGCACTGCCGCCGTTGCCGAAGCCGATGAGAGCGATGCTGTTCATATCAATAAGCGGCCCGATATGGGGGTCGCCCAGGACAAGATCAAGCGTATTGCGCAATTGGCGGCTGCGCTGTGTAAGTTGCGCGTCGGAGAATAACAGGCTCATGTCGTCGGCGTTGTCTCCGTCATGCTGGGGAGCGGCGACAATATAGCCCAGTTCGACAAGACGTTCGGCAAGATGATGATAGGAAAAACGTGTACCTGCGGAATCGTGGGACAAAATAATCAATGGGTAGAGGCCGGGAATGGGGCGCGCGTTGCGTGCGGCGTAAAACTCCTGCCCGCCGGTGCTGATTTTTCCGGATTCGGCACGAGTAGGGTACCAGACCGCCACGTCCAGGCGGATTTGCTCTGCCGGAATCCAGTTCACCAATGAACGGTAGGCGGGGCGCACTGGAGGGCTGTTCATGAAATCGAATAATCCGGCCTTCACGTTCTCTGCTAAAAAAAACGGCGACAGCATAATCAGGACAAGCAAAATCAATTTCATTTTGAAATTGCGCATGGAGTCAAGCAAGATGAGACTCCACACGAAGTCCTGATCCTTTTGGAAGCTGCCGCAATTCACTTGATGGAATGTCCACCGTCGACGCATGGCTTGAAGAGCCGTGCCTGTAGCCCGCAGGGCATACAGGCACGAACAGCAGAGTAAGTTGAAGGGAGTTGGAGAACTCATTATGACATTTGCGGACATCATGCCTGAGTTCACTGCTCAGGTTCTCCGGGATGGGCGGATGGGCTGACAAAGGCAACGGAGTGCTCATGGGGCTTGCCGGAAGGGTATTCCTTCGCCTTGACTTCATTCCAGAGTTCGTCCTTGGCGTCGAGCTCAAGAGACGTGAAGTCCTTTCCTTGTTCTTTTGCCAGATTCTCCATGGCTTCAAAGCGGGCACGGAAGCGGTTATCGGCCATATCGACGGCGTGAGCGGCCTTGATACCCATACGTCGGCCCAGTTCGACCAGAGAAAAAATCATGTCCCCGAGCTCATGTTCTTTGGCGCGTTCATCGCCGCAAGCCTTGGCGTCAAGCAGTTCCAGCCATTCCGCCTCAATCTGGCGCTCGACGTCTTCCTCCTCATCCCAGGTAAAGCCAACCTGAGCCGCCTTGCTGTGCAGACGATAGGCCTTGGTCAGCGGGGGCAGGCCGGTAGGCACAGAAGACAGGATACCGTCTTCTTTTTCGCCCGTAGCAGCCTTTTCCGCTTTTTTGATCTCTGCCCAGGCTTTGGTGAATTCGGCCTGATCGGTGAAGTGAGCATCGCCGAAAACATGGGGATGACGGCGGGTCATCTTGTCCGCACCGGCGTTCAGGGCGTCGGCCAGAGAAAAGCTTCCGGCGTCGGCAAAACGGCGGGCCACAATGAGGAGGAGAAAGAGCAGATCCCCCATTTCATCACATGCATGGCCGGGTTTTCCGGAACGTATGGCATCCACCAGTTCGTGGCATTCTTCGATAAGGTATTCGCAGAGAGAAACCGGGGTCTGCGCCTTGTCCCAGGGGCAACCTCCTTCAGGATCGAGCAGTTTATCCACTACGCTCTGGATGCGGGCCAATGCCTGCTGCTCTTTCGTACTATCATTGCTCATGTCCACTCCGTTTGAGGCAGATTAACTTTTGTGTTGCACGGCAGTAACTCATTGCCTGACGAGTATATGAATTGCGCCACTTCTTTATATCTGTGAATGGAGGAAGGCGTCTTTATCCATTTAACATTGAAATGCTCCACGCTGTCAAGTGAAACAAGAGTTACGTTCTGTTGTAGAACCGTGTTAATGGCATTGCGCGAGACGTGATTTTTATCACGGCACGGGCGGCAACATCCGTTGCCGCAAAGAAAATCCATGTTCCACACGTGTGAAAGGCGGCATCTCTGCTCTCCTTATCCGTAAAGCACGTTGCGCTGAAGCCTAAGAGCTCCACGACATCCTCGTCATTGAGGAGCCGCAATTCACTTGCGGCGTTGAATTCCTCCAAAGTGTGGTTTGGCGCGCTCACGGCGTTTACCCCGCCGCGCGGACTTGCGTTTGACAGCTGATACTACAAAATATTTCATATTATGGAGTGCTGGGGCAGAGCAATATTCAGATTGAGAGAGCCTGCTATCCAGCGCACGAATTCAAAAAGCGGAGGAATGGCCTGAGACGTTTTGACAAACTCATATTCCGGAGCAAGCCACAGGATAATATAGGCCAGCGCTGCAGCGACAACAGCTCCTTTTACCGCGCCAATGCCAAGGCCCAGGATGTGATCAAGCCATCCCGCCCAGGCGATATGGATAATCTTTTGCACGATCCGAGCCAGGAGGCTGATGACGAGCATTCCACCCAACAGTAAACCGACCCAGGCCACTACCGGGGCCCCCCGTCCCAACATGGGTTCGATGAATTCCGCACATTGAGGAGCAAACATGCGGGCCAGAACAAGACCGACGAGCAGGCCGACCAATCCGGCAACTTCACCCACAAAACCGCGCAGCAGACCACGCAGGGAGAAAATACCCACAACGGCCAGCAAGGCGACATCTACATAGTTGAACGGCATGAAAATATCCTGTGTTGAAGAAAATCAATAAGCGGAAACGTAACGGAACAATGGTGTTCTGTAAATCTTTTCTCTGCGCGGAAAGTGAAAAAGCCCGGCCAGTACTGACCGGGCTGCCTGAAACTGTTGACACTGTCAACTGCTCAATGCCGGAATGAGGTTACTTGCCTTCGTTCAATTTCACTTCCTGCGGGAACATGGGCAGGTAACGATAGGAGAGCGAAAGCACCATGGCGGCATACGCCATGACCAGCGCGCAAGCGCCCCATTCCGCCCAGTTCGGGGCATAGGTACGCCATGCGTCAAAGGGCATGACCGGAATGGCCAAGGCCTGTACTGTGAGCAGATAACGGTTCAGCGTAATGCTCACACAGGTGAGCACCAGCATGGTGTAGAAGATTTTGGGGTTTTCGCGTGTGGATTTCTTGAGCAGGAAAATCACTGGCAGAATGATGCACAACAATTCGGCCCACATCAACCACTTTCCGTAAATCCAGCCATAGAACATCTGGTCGAAGGTCAGACCTTCACGGGGAAGGAGATCAACCGCCCAAAACCAGGTATCGGCCAGCTTGAACACGGTATAAACCAGCAGCATGGTCGCGCCGATCTTGCCCATGAGCTGTTTCACTTCCCAGGTTACCAGTCTGCGGCCGGACATTTTTTCCATGATGGAGCAGACCAGCACGGTAAACATCGGGCCCGCGCTGATGGCGGAGAGGATGAACAGGAAGAAGGTCCAGGGCCAGATGAAGAAGCCGTCGCGGTACAGATAGGGGCGGCCGAACAGCACGCCGTACATACCGCCGAGCGAACCCTGATGGAAGGTGGACAGGAAAGCGCCGATACCGGCGAACAGGGGCATAAGCAGGTGGAAATTGTGCGCCAGCGCACTGATAAAGCGAGACTTTGCAAGTTGACGATTTTCCAGGGCCAGCGGCACATACTCAATAATGAGTACAATGCAGTAACAGGTAATGCAGAAAATAACTTCTGTCAGCATGGAGTGAACATTGGGATACCAGTAACCGAACCAGCAGCGGATGGGCTGGCCGATGTCCAGCACCAGGATGAGCATGGCCCCGGTATAACAGAGAAAGCCGATGACCGCTGCCAGATTGACGATATTTTTCAACTCGTCGATATTCAGAATATACCGGAGCAGGCCGGTAAAGAACGCTCCGGCACCCAGCGCGATGACCGCCAGGTCAAAGGTGATCCACAGGCCGAAACCGAAGTAGTCGTCCATGCCGGTTTCGCCCAGGCCGAAACCGAGCACACGCACGGCGGCGTAAAGCCCCCAGAGCAGGATAATGCCCAGAATACCCATCCAGGCCATAAATCTGGTCAGGGAGCAGCGCTGACAGCCTTCAGGGAACAGGGCCGCGTCGATAGGTTTGCTGTAATCCATAACCTACACCTTCTTGTTGTCGCCAGTGGCTTCGTGTTCCAGGTAGTTGTCGCCCTGACGGCGGATCCACTCACGCTTGCTCATGTAATAGACTTGCGGGTCGGTCCCCAGCCTTTCCAGCAGACGGAAGGCATGGGGGCTCTGCTTGAGCTCGTGCACTTTGTGCTTGGGATTGTTCAGGTCTCCAAACGTGATCGCGCCGTTGGGGCAGGCTTCCGCGCAGGCGGTGACATATGCGCCGTCAGGCAGATCCATGGGGTCTTCGCCTTTCAGAATGGCGGCGTCCTTGGCATGCATCCAGCGGTGGTGGCAGAACGAACACTTTTCCACCACCCCGCGCGGGCGGGTGGAAACATCGGGCGTCAGCGTACGATCCAGATCGCCCGGCCACTTGGGGTCATACCAGTTGAAGTAGCGGGCATGGTAAGGACATGATGCCATGCAATACCGGCAACCGATACAACGCGGAGGAATCTGACTGACAATACCGCCTTCTTCGCGCTTGTCTGTGGCGACCACGGGGCAGACGCTTACACAGGAAGGCTTGCCGCACTGCATGCAGGGGCGGGGCAGATAGGCCACTTCATGTTCGGGGAAGGGCTTGCCGTTGGAGAGACGGTATACGGTGAGCCAGTTCAGGGCGCGCAGTTTGTTGCTGGCGTCAACCTGCGGGGCAAGGTTGTTTTCCGCCTGGCAGGCCACCATGCATGCTCCGCATCCGGTGCATTTGTCCAGGTCGATGACCATGCCCCATCTGATTTTGAAATCGATAACTTCAGACATTTCTCGCTCCCTACACCTTATCCACGCTCACGCCTGCGGAACTCCATACCGGCAGGCCGGTGCCGGGTTCGCGGGTGATGCTGGTCAAGGTCATGATGTTGCTCCCCTTGTTCCGGCTGAACTGGTCAAAGGCGGTGTGGCCGAGTCCCGCGCTCAGAGCGACGGCATCGGGAAGAACGCCTTCAAAAATATCCACCAGAGCGGGAATCTTCACCTCGCCTCTGCGGACAGTCACGCGGGAACCTTTGCGCACACCGAGCCTGTCCGCCGTGGCGGCATTCATCTGCGCTACGCTGTAGTGTCCGGCAAGCTGGTATTCCATGATAATCTTGGTGGCAAAGGGAGGAATACCCGTCTGTGCAGTTCCCATGCCAAGCACGACAACAGGCACCAGATTCAGAGGGGTTGTTTCCTTTTTGAGCGTCAGGGCCACCTTAATGGCTTCGGCGTTATAAACCGGCACGGAGAAAGCTCCGCCGGCCTTCTTCTGGAATACCGCGCCGGTTTCCACCATCTTCCGGAAATCAGCACCAAGACTGTAGGCTTTTTTGTACAACAGTTCAGGCATATCCTTCACGCCGACTTCCACGTCGAGTTCCTTTGCCAGGGCAATAAGAACTTCGCCCATGGGGCGCGAGTTATAAAACGGTTTGACCAGGGGGTGGCTGATGCACCAGCTGACTTCGCCGGAACCGTAAGGAGTATAGCAATCGTCAAAACGTTCCAGCCCCATGGCGGCGGGGAGAACGAGATCGCATTTCGCACAGCTTTCGCTAAGGAAGCTCGCCATGGCGATTTTGAAGCCGCTTTTGGCAAATACTTCTTCCATACCGGAGTTGAAAGGCAAGGCGTACAACGGGTTGGCTTCGTACAGGAGCAGTACGCGCGGAGCCTTAATTTCACCGGAGGCCACACTCTGGGACCAAGCGACGAGGTTGCGCTTCCTCACCGCGCGGTAGTCGGAAGCTCCGGCCACGACGGGGGAAGGGAACGGCAGATTGACAAGCCCGCCTTCTTTCCCCACACGGCCAAGCAGCATGTTCACGGCGATGCCCGCCATAACGGCACCTGCGCCGCCGCCTGCGCCCAGCGAAGAACCAACCAGCACCAAAGGCTTCTCAGCCTGAGCCAGTGCCCTGGTTACTTCAGTCAGGCGCGCTGCGTCTACGCCGGTCAGCTCCGCAACCTTCTCGGGCGTGTATTCCGCTACAATAGCCTTGAAATCGTCAAAACCGGCGGAAGGAACAGCGTGCCCGGTTTTAATCAGAAGGTGGGCGATGCCCAGGGCAAGCTCCATTTCCATGCCGTCACGGCAGGGCAACCACCAATCCGCGCCTGCGGCAGTGTTGTTTTGCACCGGCCCCGCGTAGGCGAATTTCATCCGCGCGTCCTGTCCGGCCGGGCGTTTGGCGCTGAAACTTTTGCGATTACGGGCCACCGTGCCCCAGCTTTCCAGCATATTCGCGCCAATGGCGAGAATAAAGTCGCTGTTGTCCACGTCATAGCCCAGACGGCCGAGGCCGCCCATGGCGTCCCAGGCCGTGAGCGCCGCCTGCTCGTCATCGGGCATAAAATAGAAGTCGGCAGAACCGCGGCTTTCCACAAGACTGGAAAGCAGTTCATTTATCGTACTGGTAGGATCACCGGAAATACAGGCTGTGGAACCTTTGGCTTCAGCCAATTTTTCTTTGAGCAGTGTTTCTGCTTCTTCCCAGGATATGGCAACCAGCGCGCCGTCAGGTGTACGGCGCAGGGGGTCTTTCAGACGGGCCGGGCTGACCATGAGCTGTGTCTCAACTGCGGCAAGCGCAGTGAGAGCGCCGCGGCTCAGGGGGTTGCCCGGATCGCTGAGGGCGCGGACGGGCTGTCCGTCCACCAGACGGACGCGAATGCCCGTACCGGAGGGGCAAAGCTTGCTGATTGTGGGAATATACGTGCTGTCCCCCCGGGGAATGCGAGGGATCCATCCCCAGTTCTGGGTCCAGTATACTGCATCGTACAGGGTATTCCAGATGATGGGAGACGCCACGAGGCCTACGGTCCCGCCGGCGGCAAATTTGAGAAATCCTCTTCTGTTCATGACTTCCTCACTGGCTCGCTTGGGCGCTACTTGTGGCAGACGAAGCAGGCGTTATTCGCGTTGGTCGCCGGGCTCAGATGGTTCGGATTGGCGTGACAACGCTCGCAGTCCCACATGAGCATGGTGCCCTTCGGGTAGCCGGAAAGCCTGTTTTCCGAATAGACGGGCGGGGTGCTTACCTTTGACATGTCCATATGGCACACCGCGCACAGAGTGCCGGGCGCTTCTTCATACTCAGTGTGGCAGGTCGCACAGCGCCCCACGGAGTGGGCGGCGTGGCTGAAGAAAACGTTGTCGGGTTGCTTCAGATAGATAAGCCATTCGGAACGGATCTCGCGGCCCGTCTGCACATAATCCTGCACAAAACGGATTTCCTCGGGGGTGTTGCCGATGACTTCCGAATGGCATTCCGCACAGGATGCAGTGGTAGGCACGCCGCTGAACCGGCCGTCAGGCCCGGTAAAGTGACACTGCCTGCAATCCATCCCCTGTTCGTCCACATGCAGAACGTGGTTGAACGCAACCGGCTGTTTCAGTTCTTTCTGCATAAGAGCGGGCAGAACCGCCCAACCCAGAATCAGGGCCACGACCAGGCCCACAAGGAAGGCGCCCCAACCGCAACATTTTTTTGCCGTTTCAGGTGCGCTGGTGTGATTCCTCTCCTCCATCCCGATGCCTCGTGCTGGTTTGAGGTGACTGATTGACGCGTCCGAACCGCGACAAAAGTCGGGACGGCAGGACGCAGACGGAACCATCGGCAATCTGAGAAATGCAGCGAAGAGTTCCTGTGAACTTTGTCAGTCTAGGCCAAAAATATGCGTATGGCAATGGGGAAATAGAGGAATGCGGCCAGCTACGACAAGATATTCCCCTATCGTCAGCGAGGTTGTTTTCTCGGGGCGTCTTGTACCGGAATGGGACAGAGCGACGATGACGCCGTTATTTTTTTATGGTAGAAACAACCCGCCAATTCGGCTCTGGTTTCTGATGGCGGGACAGATCGGTTCTGCTGGTTTTTCCGCTATGGTTGCGGAAAAAAGTTTCTTGTTGCGACAGCGTGCGCATACGGAGGAAACCGGATATATATTGCGGGCAAGACCCGATGGAGAAAAGAATGAAACAGATTTTGCGCCTTACGTCCATTTGCATGATGCTGTTCATGGGCTATGCTGCGTCTTCCATGGCAAAAAGCGAGATGTCCGTTCTTACAAACGTAACACCTCAGGAAGCACTTACCTATATAGAACAAACTCCGCATGTGTTTATCCTGGATGTGCGCACGCCGGCTGAATTCGCTCAGAAGCATTTGCCCAATGCTGTAAATATCCCCGTGGAAGAATTGAAGGGGCGAATTGATGAAGTGCCGGTTGACAAACCTGTGGTAGTGTATTGCCGTTCTGGAATGCGGGCCGGAAACGCCGGGGCGATGCTCAGTCAGGCAAAACCTGAAATGAAGATTTTTGTAGTAAAGGGATTTATCATCCAATAATCCTGCCATAGTCCGGCGCTTCGCCTTGACTTCGCTCGGAAAGATCTTGACCTGAATACGGATGTCCGGCTACAAAGGGCGGCGTGGGAGCATCCGCATGGAACCTCACAGGCGGTGTGTATTCTGCAAACGGCATACTTCATCGTGTTTCGGAAGGATGGCAGAGCGGTTGAACGCGGCGGTCTTGAAAACCGTTGAGGATTTACGTCCTCCGGGGGTTCGAATCCCTCTCCTTCCGCCATATTGATATCAGAGAAAGCTCCCAAGTGCGATATATGTGCTTGGGAGCTTTTGATTTGCAGAAGGTTCGGTTTTCTTGCCACGTAGTGATGATTTTGCGAGAGTCCGCGACGGCAGATGCATGCCGAGGATTGACCTGCCCGCTCAGGGGCCTGAAAAAGCGAACATTTTGCATATGTGGGGGAGTACATCGTGGAGATGCGTTTCATCGATTTGCATTGTGACACCATAACCGGAAAAGGGGATGTGCCGTTCGCGGATTGGACGGGGCACGTCAATCCGGACAAGCTGCGCCGGGGCAAGGCCCTGGCCCAGTGTTTCGCCTTGTTCATACTGACGCGCGAACCTGAACTGCGGAAAGCGGACGATGTGCCTCCTCATGTTGTTTTTGAACATTATTTCGACATCTACCAGCGCGAACTGAAAATACACGCTAAGACCCTGGCACCTGCTTATTCCGTGGCTGATATTCAGGCCAATGCAAAAAAGGGACGCATTTCTTCCATTCTTACGGTTGAAGACGCCGTGGCACTGGAAGGAAAACTGGAATATCTGGATGACTGGCGCGTCAAAGGGGTACGAATGGTGACGCTGCTGTGGAATTATGAAAATGAACTCGGCTTTCCTCATTCGCGCGATTCGGAACTCATGGAGCTCGGCCTCAAGCCTTTTGGAAAAGAAGTTGTAAGGCGTATGAACGAGCTTGGTATAATTATTGATGTTTCCCACCTGTCTGATGGTGGAGTGCGGGATGTGGCGAAACTTTCGCAAAAGCCGTTTGTTGCCTCCCATTCCTGTGCCAGGGCGTTGTGCGACCATTCCCGCTGTTTGTCCGACGAGCTGCTGCACCTTATCGGAGAGCGCGGCGGCGTGGTTGGGGTGAATTTTTTTGGCATTTTCCTGCGCGCAGGGAGCGAGGTCACGCTTATTGATGATATCGTGCGTCATGCGCTGCATATCAGAAACAAGGCGGGGGTGGGTGCGCTGGCTTTTGGTTCGGATTTCGACGGCATCTCCAGCAAACTGGAATTTTGCGATTATGCCGGGATGCCCCGCCTGGCCGCCGCACTGGCAAAATACTTCACCCCGCGTGAAATGGATATGATCTGTTCCGGCAACGCGTTGCGTGTCATGCGTGAGGTATGGGGAAAGTAGGTTTACTTTGCGGGAGAGGAGTGCGGAGGCTTGTCCTGATCCATACGCTCTATCCATGCGGCAAAGGGGTTCTCTATCCGTTTTGTGTAGATCAGCCCTCCGACTGCGGTTCCGGCCAACAGCGCGATCAGCAGGATGACGGTGGGCCATTTTGCCGGATTTTGATTCCGGAAAGGATCTTTCATATCGCGGCGAATGTTGGGGGGCAACTTGGCCTTTTGCGTCAACGCCGTGCCGATGCGCAGATTGATGGGGGCAAAACTGTTCACCGCCCAGCCGGAAGCCTCAAGCAGCGGCCCCAGAGTGCGCTTGCGAAGTTTGAGCCAGGCCATAAGCACAGAGGGGCCGGAAAAGACCAGAAACAGGGCAAGTACCAGCAGGGGCAGTTGCCACCAACTCAGGGAAAGCAGCCCCTGAACGATGGAGGCCAGCGCCGTGCCAAGGGCGCCCATGGCCAGACCAACAGCAGCAAATATTCCGGCGCTTTTGCCGATGTCGAAGGTTGAGGCTTTACCGGAACTGAGGTTTTTGGCGACGTCGCCCAGTTTTTTGGCTGCTGCTGCGTCTATGGATGATGTTTTGCTGGAGGAATACTTGGCCAGTTGTTCCGTGGCCATGCGGGCTACACGTTTGTACGGAGCCCACAGCGCCTGTCGGAGGCTGATGGGAGCCTGTATCAGCTTGACCAGCGTAGCATCCCAATCGTTACCCAGGTTGTCCACGAATACGCCATTGCGCCCCGGAATGAGCAAATCGGCATCGCCCTGCGTAATCGCTGCGACAATGGTGATGGTTCCCTCCGGGGAAGTGTCGGCAGAATTTTTTCTGAGCCGCCTGCATTCGCAGTAGGCGAGACAAAGATTACTGAAAGTGGCCATGGCGGAATGTTTGTCCACATCGGCCACAGGTACGCAAAGGCGGCAACTGCGGCCGTCCATATAAAGGACGCCGTTCTGGAATGCTGCCTGGCCGCTCAGGTTGTAAAAATCGTGGAAGGAGACGAAATTCATCAACAGCCGGTGCAGATGTCGGTGAAAAATCACAAGCTTTTCTACATCCGCTACCCCTCCTGAGCCGGAGGGAACAGCCAGATCTTTTTGTACCAATTTGTCGAAACGTGCAGCCACTTCACCGTTGAGCAGCACGTCCATGTTCTTTGCTCCAAGGATTTTTTCCATATCCTCGGGCTGCGCCAGAGGGGGGATATCCACGGGAGTGGAGGTTTTGGGCACGGGCTTCTCATTGACGGCTTTGATATAGGCATTGAATGCGGCTTGAACGGCAAGCCAGTCTCCCCGGCTCATGTGGTCGGAGTGCGGTAAAATGGGTGCCAACAGACGAAACAATTCCTCAGTTTGATCCGCCCAGGCGGGATTGATGCCGGAAGCGGGCTGTAACGGTCGATCCGCTTCCACGCGGGCCAGGGGCAAATCGGCCAGAGCGGAGCTTTGCAGAATGCCGTGCTCATCTTCGGTGGGGAGTTTTTCTTCTGTGATGGAACCGATGCCGGATTCGGTTCCAGGCGCGAAGGAAGCCAGCTGGCAGCGGAGGAAATAATCGTCAATCTTGGGTTTGAGTTGGAGTATGAGAGCCCAGGCTCTTGCCGTGTCATCCCCTACGGGAAGGGAAAGCGCGGACATGCCGCTTTGCCAGGAGCGCCAGTCGCGGATAAGCTGAAGGAAAGCGACGGAAATTTCTCTGTCGATGCCGGGCTGGCCTCCGGCGTCTTTTCTGCCTCCGACAAAGGTCAGTGCCTGAGTGATGAAGGCCTGCACATCATCCGGAAGCTTTTCGTCAAGAGGGAAAATTCCGTCTCCGTTGAACAGATGTTGCGCCGCGTGCGCGGCAGCATCCATGGCCTCCTGCTGGTTCAGGCTGTCCGCTTCAGGTTTGCCGAGCGTATCAAGGACATGTCGCGCGGCGGCGAGCAGGGTATGCCCTTGGGGAGTGTCTGAGCGGATGGCGCTGAGCGGCATGGCGTCTGGAGGATTAACCAGCGAAGCCGGATCGGCCAGGCGGGCGCAGGTCCAGCGAACGGCCTCCCGTACTTCAGGAATACGAATACGACCGTCATGATCGGTATCCAGCAGCTCCAGAGTGCGTGCGTCAAATTCAAGCCCTGCGGCCGGGCAACTGAGAGCCGCCCATAGTTTGGGGTCGAGTTCGTCCAAATGAACCAGCTCGTCCGCTTCTTGCAGGGTAACTTGATCCAAACCGCCAATGCGGACGAACTTCCAGCAGAACGTGTTATATTTTTTCATGATGTTTCAATCCATCCTCAGATCCATCCGCAGACAGGAGCCGTTCGGACATCCTTGTCCTGCCAGGGATGCGTTGTAAGAAGGAATTTATCGGCTTTGCCGTTTTGTCAATCTTTTTTTCAGGGCTCTGTTGTGAATAGTGTTAAAAGTATCCTTGACCGCCGGAGGCGCGAGCGTAGCGAGCTATGGGCCCACGACCATCAGGAATATGCCTTTGCGGCAGCGGATGTTGCCGCCCATGCCGTGATAAAAATACACGCCTCGCGCAACGCCATTAACACGGTTCTGCAACAGAGCCTTCTTCAGTACCAAGCACCATTGAATACTTTGCATTCAATAGGGAGGTTTCAAGCATAAAGGATGGTTTGCCGAATTCCAATTATTGAGATGGCTCTGTTCCAGAATAGTGTTGAAACTATCCTTGACCGCCGGAGGCGTAAGCGAGCCGGCCGTGGATACATGCTGTTTTTGGCCCGTGTGGAACACGGGCTGTCCGGCAACGGACGTTGCCGCCTGGGCCGGAGCAAAACCATGCGCTCCGCGCAAGGCTATTAACACGGTTCTATGACAGAGCCTTGAGTATCAGAGAATTTCAACATTAAAGTTGCTTTAACAAAAATCCCGCTTCTGAGCAAATAATCAGAAGCGGGATTCAGTATGGGGGAATCAGAGCCTTTTACTTTGATCCGCAAACGGGTTCAAAGGCAAGGCTGCATTTTCAGGAGGGAGAGCCTAGTGGGATGTCATGTTTTTACTGTCGTAAAAGCATGAAGATCGCAAAGCGAAAAGCGTTTTTGCTTTGCTCTCGCCGCCTTTGGCGGCGCGCGATCCCTGACTGGATCGCGACTATTGTCGCTTGACGCGACACTAGTATGCGTGTTCGGATTCCAGTTCCTTCGCTGTGATCTTGTGGGAGAAGGTATAGTAGACCCAGGCCTGGTAGAGGATAACCACCGGCACGATGGTAAGCGCTACGGCCAGCATGATCTTGAGCGTCAGCGGGCTGGATGAGCCGTTGGCGAGGGTCACGCTGAAAGCCGGATCGATGCTGGAGATGATCAGGCTGGGGAACATGCTGCCCGCTCCGAAGAAGGTGAGGCCGAGGATGAACAGGGCGCTCATAAACCACGCCGTCCACATGGCTCCGTTGGCAAGAGCCAGACGGGAGGCAATCAGGCCCATCACGGCGACGACCAGCGCCGCGTAAAGGATCGGGTGTGCCGCAACGGAGGTGTACAGGTTGGTATAGAAGGCGCTCAATGCGAGGAAGGCCAGCACAAGAGAGAGCAGCAGCGGCCACAACAGTTTGGCGGTGCGGCATGCGCGTTCCTGCAATGCGCCTTCGGCCTTGAGCTCGAGCCATAGCGCGCCGTGATAGGCGAACATAATCACGAAGAGTACGCCGCCTGCGAGACCATACAGGTTGAGCAGAGTGAACAGGTTGCCGTGGTACACGCCTTCCGCATCAATGGGAATGCCCCGGAACAGGTTGGCGAACGCCACCCCGAGAAGCAGCGCAGGCAGGAAATTGCCCAGGAAAAGACAGACATCCCACACGCAGCGCCACAGCCCGCAGTTGACCTTATTGCGGAATTCAAAGGCTACCGCACGGAAAATCAGGGCGAAGAGCAGAATGAGCAGCGGAGCGTAGAGCGCGCTGAACATGGTGGCATAAGCCAGGGGGAAGGCCGCGAAGGTCACGCCGCCAGCGGTGATCAGCCATACTTCGTTGCCGTCCCAGAACGGGCCGGAGGCATTGTAGATAACGCGTTTTTCCGCATCGCCACGGGCCAGGAAGGGCATGAGCGTACCCATACCGAAATCGAATCCGTCAAGAATGAAGTAGATGGCCCATAGCAGAACCCAGAGTATGAACCAGATAGTTTCCAGCATGGTTATTCTCCTGCGCTTTCAGGCTGAATTTCCGGGGCATGAGGGCCTTTGCGGGCATATTTGGCCAGCAGGTAGATGTCCAGAATACCCAGTGCCGTGTAAATAACAGCAAAGGCCGCAAGAGAGAGGGCCACGGAAGACGCGGGCACGGGGGACACTGCGTCCGACGTGCGCATGAGGCCGTAAACAATCCAGGGTTGGCGTCCCACTTCCGCTACCATCCAGCCCGCCATGATCGCAAGATAGGGCAGAGGGATGGTCCAGATGAGCAGTTTTGCCAGCAACGGGTTTTCCGCAAGATTGCGGCGTTTCAGCCAGGCCCAGCCGGACAGGATAATGAACACTGCGCCCAGCGCGACCATGAAGCGGAAGGAGAGGAAGGTCAGCAGCACGGGCGGAATATCTTCCTTGGAAAAGTCATTAAGCCCTGTGACTTCCTGCGAAAAGTTGCCATGCGCCATGAAGGAAAGCACACCGGGAATGCCTATGGCTTCCACGCTGTTTTTTCCTTCTTCCTGATTGGGCCACACCAGCAGATACATGGGAGCGCTCTTCTGCGTTTCCCAGTGTGATTCCATGGCGGCCAGTTTGGCGGGCTGGTACTTGGCGACGATCTGCCCCTGGTGATGCCCTGCGACGGCCACCAGCAGAGCCAGAACAAGAGTGAAGGGTGCGGCTATTTTCACCGACCTGGCAAAAACCGGATCGGCATTCTTGCGCAACAGATGCCAGGCGCATACCGCCAGAACAAAGAATCCGGCGAGCATCCACGAAGAGAAGATGGTATGGAAGAACTGGCCCCAGGCATAGGGGTTGGCGATTACGGTCAGAAAATTCTCCAGTTCGGCGCGTCCGTTGCGGATGGCATAGCCCACGGGATTCTGCATGAAGCCGTTGGCGATGATAATCCACACGGCGGAAAGATTGGAGGCGAAAGCCACGGCCCATATGGCGAAACAATGCACCTTTTTGCCTACCTTGTTCCAGCCGAAGGCCCACACCGCAACGAATGTGGACTCCAGAAAAAAGGCCGCAGTCGCTTCAATGGCCAGGAGAGAACCGAAAATATCACCGACGTAGGCGGAATATTTTGACCAGTTGGTGCCGAACTGGAATTCAAGGGTAATCCCCGTCACCACACCAAGAGCGAAATTAATGAGGAACAGTTTGCCCCAGAATTTTGCCATACGTTTGTATGTCTCATCGCCGGTGCGTACATAGATGGTTTCCATGATGGCCAGCAGCACAGTAAGACCCAGCGTCAGAGGGACAAAAATAAAGTGAAAGAATACGGCTACAGCGAATTGCAGCCTTGAAAGCATGACCAGATCCATACAGTCTCCTTTCTCCGAAGAAGCAACTTGCCGCGCCGCAGAAACCACGGGCGGTACGGAGCGCCCGCCGGAAAAATCCGGCGGACGAAAGGCGGCGCTATGCGAACGCCTTGACTTTTTCCTTCAGGGCCCGGGCTACAGTCGCGCCGAGTTCACGGCAGGCGGCCAGTTCTTCGGCCTTGGCGCCGAAATGAGCGCGGACGGGTTCGCCGACCACATCAACCTTCATGGAGGCCAATTCCTCGGCCATCATCCTGGGCGCCTCACCAGACCAGCCGTGCGCGCCGAAAGACGCGCCCACGAGGTTCTGCGGCTTCAGCCCTTTCACATGCGCCATAAGGGCCACCATGTTCACCATGGGCATGTTGTTACGCGTGGCGGAACCCAGAATAAGCGCTCCGCTGTCGGCCAGTTCATTCATGACGGCGCTCACATGGTTGTGCTGCATATCTATGAGAACATAGGGCACGCCTTCATCGTCCAGACCGTCACCTACGGCAAAAGCCATACTTTCCGTGGCTCCCCACATGCTTTCATAGGCGACAACGGCGCGGAGTTTGGGTTTCTGTTCAGCAAAGGCGCGGTAAGAATCAAGCACAAATTTGATGTCGTCCGGGGTACGGAAGATCAGGCCGTGGTCCGGTGCGATGATATCAATGGGAATACCGAGCTGGACTACACGATCCAGGGTCTTGAGCACCATGGGAGAGTAGGGCAGAACGATATTATTGTAGTAATCCTTCATGGCACGAAGCAGAAGCGGGCGTTCGTACTCGTCCACAAAACGGCGGGAAGTGGCCACATTTTGCCCAAACGCGTCGTTGCTGAACAGGACGCGATCTTCTTCAACATAGGAAACCATGCTGTCCGGCCAGTGCAGCATGCGGGTTTCAAGGAAGGTGATGTTGCGTTTGCCGATATTCAGGCGTTCTCCGTCTTTCACCGCCACAACAGGCCACCCTTCGGTGTTGAACTGGCGGCTGATGGACTTCAGCCCCATGGTGGAACAGAAGATTTTTTCAGGCTTGCACAGCTCCACGATACGGGGCAGTACGCCCGCATGGTCCTGTTCCAGATGGTTGCAGATAATATAGTCAATTTTCTGCGGCTCGACGAGGGCGGAAATGTGGGTCACCAGCTCATCAAAATAGTGGTGGCTGACCGTGTCTACCAAGACGGTTTTATCGTCCTGAATCAGGTAGGCATTGTAGGTGCTCCCTTCTGGAGAGCGGCTGTAGTGGTGGAAGTTGCGCAGGTTAAAATCAACGGCGCCCACCCAATGGATGCCGGGTTTCAGAAGAACAGGCTGCATGATATCTCCTTAAAAGTGAAAAAGGGAGGCAGGCCCTCCCTTTGACTGGTAATACGCTGGAACGCCCGTTTCCAGGGACGCCTCGCGCGCCGGAAGAGAGCGGGTGAAACCGCTTACGCGGGATCAAACTGGGATTTGGGCGCGCCGCAGATGGGACAAACCCAATCTTCTGACACTTTTTCAAAGGCCGTGCCGGGAGCGACGTCGTTGTCCGGGTCGCCCTGGACAGGGTCATACTCATAACCACAGACGGTGCAAACATACTTTTCCATGACAATACTCCTTGAGGGGTTATAATGAATGGCCTCCGCCCGCCTCTTGGGGACTGGGCCATTCAGGGAAATTAGGCTTCGGCCTTCCACAGGCCATGCAAGTTGCAGTATTCACGGGCCGTCACATGGACGGCATTGATGCAAAATTCGGCTTCAGGTTTTTCACCGGGTTTGAGAAATTTTTTGTAGCTTTTGCCGTCGGCAAGAAGTTCAATCCACTCGATATAGTGAGCTTCTTCCATGGGATGGGGAACAGAGCCGACACTGACCTTCCAGCCGGAAGCCGTCTTTTCCAGCACGGGCACATGTTTTTCTTTTGCCCCGTCGCTGGTTCCTTCGGTCATGTGTTTCATATTTTCGCCACAGCACACCAAAGGCGCACCGCCGCCATGCACCACTTCCACGATATTGCCGCAATGCATGCACTTGTACACTTCAAACTGATGAGTCATTGAAAGCCTCCATTAGAGCTGTTTGCCAATAACATTGTGGATGGTCGGGACACTATGTTCCGGCCCGCAGGCGTTACGTCTCCGCCGGAGCGTTGTTCTGTTGTTCATGCCCGCCCCCTTTTTGGGCCCCGTCGAGTGGTTCCCCGCAAGTGAATTGCGGCTACCCCGGCCTCGCGGCGGAGTAGAGCGAAAGCAGGTTGCTCCAGGCGAAAAAAGAATACGAAATTCCCGCATGGTTTATGGATAGCGCATTGTTCCTTTGAAGCAATGATTTCTTATCAGGAACTATTTCCCTTTACACATGAGACAAAGAGCCGTCAAGCATTTTCGCCATATTCAAAATGCTTTGTATGCGATGACGGTAGAGGTGTTTCTGTTCGATTTCTCTTTGCCATGCTGCCCGCAATTCTTCTTTATACGCCGGGAAACATTCCAGATATTTCACACGCGAAACAAGATCACCGGGACGGCGCAGGTTGATGGGGGCGACGAGTTCGGAGGGAAAGAGTTTTATCCCCGTGCCTGTGGCGCTGAGCAGGAAACCTCCCGCGCGCCACACGTCAAAATGCCGTTGGGTCAGGCCTCCCGGCAGCAGCAGACTGGTGACATCCAGGGTGAATGGGGCCGCGCGGTACAGGCCGGGCAGTATACCGTAATAATCCACCGGAGGGAGGAGGTGCGCCGGACCGGAAAGGCTGTTTTTCCAGCCTTCATCTCCGACAAGCGTCAGTGCAGGCGCATGATTTTGCCCGAGCGAGGCGGCCTCTTCCAGCCACATGATGCGATTATACAGGGCAAGTTCTTCCGCTCCCTGTCCCGCTTCTCTTGCGGCATGTCCGGGCCAGGACGGGAGCGTGTGTCCGCGCTCCTTTTCAATTCTGTGCTTCCACCAATGGTAGCCCGGGCGTTCTCCGTTACGGAGTATGCCCTGCGCCTCGGCTTCCCATTCCGGGTGACGCGATGAGGCGGAAAAAAAGGCAGATTTACCCGGAAAGCTGGTGCGCCCGACAAAGAGCACACAGGTACCCTGTGGCAGAAGAACAGGAGGTGGAGAAAGGAAAAAGGAAGAGGCCGCCAAGGGCATGTATTCGGCGTGTCTTACTCCACAGGCGCGCATTTCGGGCAGAAATGTTGCATCCGTCGTCAGTACGATGGCGTCTTTCCACCACGGCAGGCGCAGGGAAGAGAGAATTTGCCACGGGTTGTCGACAAACCAGATGCACACCGGGACGCCTGCTGCCCGGAGCAGATGGAAGGCATGGCCTTCAGGATCCAGCCCGCGCAGGTTAATGGACAGAAACAACGCCGGGCGTCTGGTTTTCAGCAACGCGAGGAGGCCGCTCATATCTGGTAAATTTGCGGAAACCTCGGCTGGTGTTTGTGAAACAGGGAAAGGCAGAGGGGAAAAACCTTCCTGTTCCAGCGCCTGTTCCAGCTCGCGGTGCAAAAGGTCTTTTGCACCGCCGGGAAGAAGCACCACAGGAGTTTCCTTCGGGGAGATTGCCATACTGGAGGCTTCGCGCTCCAGACGGCATGTGGCAAGCAATGGTCCCCAGAATTCAGGAAAGAGGCGGCGGCTTTGTCTGTACGCGAGAATAAGGGGATGCTTTTCACGAATCAGGGCAGGGAGTTGTATTCTTGCCTGGGTGGGCTCAATCCTTTGCCATTGTTCCGGAATGGTGACAGGAGAACCCTCATCGCGCAGGGCGGCGAGAAAAGACGGGCTTTCCAGCCAGAAAACTGTGCAGCTTTTCGGGCTGGATATTATGGAATGAGTGAGTGCTTGCTCAGGGTGCGGCCCTGTACCGAGAAGAAGGATCGTTTTCGGGCTTTCAAGGGCAAGAGCGTCCCCTTCAGCCAGATATTCATAGGCGTCCGGGCCGTCGGACAGAGTCCGGACTCGTCCGAGGGAATCATGAATGCGAAGGCGAACGGGGCGTGAAGTCATGTGCGAAAGACCCTGCAAAGGCTCTTGGCTATAAGGAAAAAATAGGATAAGAAATGCTGATCAACTATGAAGACGTATCGCGATCATTATTTTTTGAAGGCCAAGCGGGAGAATTACCCCGCCCGTTCAGTGTATAAGCTCAAGGAAATGGACGCAAGATTTCACTTGCTGAAGCCCGGCATGAAAGTGCTGGATCTCGGCGCGGCGCCCGGCTCCTGGAGCCTGTATGCTGCAGAACGGGTAGGGGGATCGGGGCATGTGCTCGGCTGTGATCTTCAGGCCACGGAAACCGTGTTTCCCGCTCATGTGACTTTTTTGCAGGAAAATGTGTTTGAGCGTACGGAAGATTTTGAACGTCTGCTGGATGGAGAGGGCCCTTTTGACCTGGTCATGAGCGATATGGCTCCCCGTACTACAGGAACCAGATTCACGGATCAGGCGCGTTCTCTAGAACTTTGTCTTGAAGCGGTGGAAGTGGCTGACCGGTGGTTGAAGCCGGGCGGAAGCTTTATCGCCAAGATATTTATGGGACCGGATTTTCAGGAACTGGCGCAGGCTCTGAAAAAGCGCTTTTCCACGGTTAAAACATTTAAACCCAACAGCTCTCGCGCCGAAAGCAAAGAAATTTTTGAGGTCGGCATGGGATACAAGGGCGCCCCGGAAGGGGCCGCAAAGCGTGCGGAGGCTTAAAGTTATGTCTGGACACAGCAAATGGGCTAACATCAAGCTGCGCAAGGGCGCTCAGGACGCCAAGCGCGGCAAGGTATTCACCAAGGCCGCCAAGGAAATTATCATTGCCGCGAAAAACGGCGGCGACCCGGCGGGGAATGCCCGTTTGCGCTCGGCCATCGCTTCCGCCAAGGCAGTGAACTTGCCCAAGGACAAGATCGAGGCCGCCATTCGCAAGGGGACGGGCCAGGATGCCGGCGGCGATCTCATGGAAATCATGTATGAAGGCTATGCGGCAGGCGGGGTGGCGGTGATTGTGGAAACCGCCACGGACAACAAGAATCGCACTGTGGCCGATGTTCGCCATATTTTTACCAAACATGGCGGCAGCCTTGGCGAAAGCGGTTCGGTGGCGTTTCAGTTTGACCGCATGGGCGTCATTATGCTCTCCAAGGACAAGTATCCCGATGAGGATACGGTGATGAATCTGGCTTTGGAAGCCGGTGCGGATGATGTGCGCGACGAGGACGAAAGCTGGGGCATCTATACGTCCTTTGAAGATTTCAACTCTGTGCGCGAAGCCCTGGAGGGGCAGGGCGTAGCAATGGAATCCGCTGAAATCAATATGGTGCCGAAGCTCACCGTGCCTGTGGATGCGGAAACCGCCCGCAAGATCATGAAGTTGAACGATGCTTTGGAAGAGCACGACGACGTGCAGAACGTATACTTCAATTTTGAACTGCCAGACGACTTTGAAGACTAGTGCTCCACAATGCCCGTACGCCTCGCTCTGCTCGGCAACGGGCACAGCCCCTGCGGGGCCACCGTTTGGTCCGCCCCCCCTCCATGCCGCATTACCATGCGTCGGGGGGGGGCGGATTGAAACATAGAAAAATCCCCCATGTGGTCTGTTCCCTGTCAATGTAGACGTGTGAAAGGCCCCAAAGGGCGAAGATTACGCGGCCAGTTTTTCCCGATACACCACAGGGGAAAGCTGGCCTGGTCGTTTCTGGAATCGTTCTCTATTGTAAAAACGAATATGCTCTTCCAGAGCAACCGTCTCGTCTTTATTCATCCCCGGATGTCCGGGGATGTCCGGCAAATGCCTCGGTCTTCAGATGAGCAAAGAACGATTCCACACAAGCATTATCCAGGCAGTTCCCTTTACGGGAGTGACTACCCTGGAATTGCAACCTGCCAGGACGCTCCTTATATATCTTATGGGTGTACGCCCCCCCCTGATCGCAATGGAATACTGCGCCGAGTTGTGGTGAAAGCTTGTCCAGCGTGGCAAGCACCAGCTCAAAATTCTTATGTGATGAAAGAGCATGTGCCACAATGAGTGCGCATAAGACGCTAAACACGTTTGTGGTTTATTTCAAAGCCCTCTTTTTTTTACGCTATGGTCATTCTACGATAACCGCAGTATGGACGGATGGACTGAATTGCCATAATATGCGCACCCATTGCATCATTCTTATCCTTTGGCAGGCTCTTACTTCTTCTTTTCCATTTGTAGTAACCGGATTTAAATAAAACGGAATGTTGAAGCAAAAGGCAAAGTGAGTGCTTACTACGTAACTTCTCAATTATTTTGGAGAAGTATTCTTAATCCCAAGTTGCTCGCACAGGCGACGGTACCCTCCTTCAAAATAGGGCCTACGGCTCCGTCCTTGAAGGCCACAGAGTACTTTGTGTACTTATCTTTGCTCATGCAAAATCCCCATCAAGGTTGGAGAAAGGTAACTCTAGAGCGTTTTGCGATTGAAAGTATTTGCCAGCCAGGACCCTATGTTCTGGCGCACAGGTTTCACGCCTGAAGCCGGAGCTTGCTCCGCTGTCTATGCCTGTACGCCCCGCGGGCTACAGGCACGGCCCTGCGGGCCGCCCTTCGGGTG
>CAJTSU010000040.1:0-12392 GCA_910579055.1 uncultured Mailhella sp.
GATGGGCTTGAACACCTCTATCGTAACGGAAAGGTGCTTTTTTTGTAAAACTTTCTGTCGCGCACCCGCATAGCGGGTGGTTTATTGTCGCAGGCGCACAGCGCCTGCGACTGGCTAAAGCCACAATTAAACGCCAAAGGGGCCGCTCCTTGCGGAGCGGCCCCTTTGGCACCAATATGATAAAGTACGCTTATTCGGCGGCCTTGACGGCTTCAGCCTTGGGCGCTTCTTCCTGGCGGGTCAGTTCGATGATCGCCATGGGCGCACTGTCGCCGGGACGGCGCAGAGCCAGCTTGAGCACACGGGTATAGCCGCCGGGAATACCCGCAAAGCGCGGAGCAATCTCATCAAACAGCTTCTGCACAAGCTGGTGGCTGCCAAGCACACGGTACGCCTGACGGCGGGCATGCACATCGTCACGACGAGCCAGAGTAATCAGAGGCTCGACAACGCCGCGCAGTTCCTTGGCCTTGGCTTCGGTGGTGTGGATACGGCCATGAATGAGCAGGGCCTTGGCCATGTTGCGGAACAGGGCCTTGCGATGGGAAGGGTTACGGCCGAGCTTTCTGCCGGAATTGTTATGCCTCATGATGCTGCTTCCTCTTCCATTCCTGATATTTCTTGTCGAAAGAGTCGACCTTCATGCCGAAATCAAGCCCCATTTCCAGGAGGACATTCTTGATCTCGTCCAGAGACTTCTTGCCGAAGTTCTTGGTCTTGAGCATTTCATTCTCGGAACGCTGCACCAGTTCGCCTACCAGCGCGACATTGGCGCTGCGCAGGCAATTGGTGGCGCGCACGGAAAGCTCAAGCTCGTCGATGCTTTTGAACAGATTTTCGTTGCATTCGCCGCTGTCGCTGGTGCCGAGCCCGGATTCATCGGATACCTGTTCATCAAAATTGATGAAAACGGAAATCTGATCCTTGATGATTTTGGCGCTGTAGGCGACGGCGTCTTCCGGGCTGACGGAACCATCCGTCCAGACTTCCAGAATAAGCTTGTCGTAGTTGGTCATCTGACCGACACGAGCCTGTTCCACGGAATACGCCACCTTGCGCACCGGCGAGAAGCTCGCGTCCAAACGGATGAGGCCGATCTCCTCGGCCAGCCCCTCGTGCATGTCGGCCGGAACATACCCCTTGCCCATGCGCGCTTCAAGCTCAAGCTGAAACTCCACATCTTCCGTAAGTGTGGCAATATGCAGTTCGGGGTTGAGCACGGCGACATGCTGGTTCCCCTGGATGCCTCCCGCCGTGACAACGCCCTTCTTGTTGACATTCAGGGTCAGAATCTGGGGTTCGTCAGTATCCATGGCAAGGCGCACCTGCTTGATGTTCAGGATGATATCCGTCACATCTTCCAGCACACCGGGCATGGTGGTGAATTCGTGCTGAACGCCGGTGATTTTCACCGAAACGAAAGCCGCCCCCTGAAGAGAAGCCAGGAGCACCCGACGCAGCGCATTACCGATGGTGGTGCCGTAACCGCGCTCCAGAGGTTCGCAGACGAATTTGCCGTACATGGCGTCGGCAGCTTCGTCTTCGCGGACGATCTGTTCGGGCTTGACCAGCACCGCCCAGTTGCGGGCGTTGATGAGTCTGTTGGCTTTTTTGTTGAGCATGGGTACTCCTGTTTATTTGGAGTAAAGCTCGACGATAAGCGATTCGTTGATGGGAGTCTGGATATCGTCGCGCTGAGGAAGGGCCTTGATCACACCCTTGAAGGCGGAACCGTCCACCTCGAGCCAGGCGGGGCAGCCGCGGCGCGCAATGGCTTCCTGAGCTTCGGCGATCACGGGGATCTTGCGGTTATTTTCGGGCACAAGAATTTCATCTCCCACGCGCACCTGCAACGAGGGGATGTTTACCTTGTGTCCGTTCAGAGTAAAGATGCCGTGGCGCACCATCTGGCGGGCCTGGCTGCGGGAATTGGCAAACCCCATACGGTAGATCACGTTATCCAGGCGGCGTTCAAGAGTGGCAAGCAGGTTGGAGCCGGTCACGCCCTTGGCCATGTCCGCAGACACAAAGTAACCGTGAAACTGATGCTCCAGCACACCGTACATGCGGCGCACCTTCTGCTTTTCGCGCAACTGAAGGGCATATTCGCTCACCTTCTTGCGGGCGCGGCCATGCTGGCCGGGGGCATAGGGACGGCGATCCTGGGAACACTTGTCGGTAAAGCAGCGGTCGCCCTTCAAAAACAGCTTGGTGCCCTCACGACGGCACAAGCGGCATTTGGCGTCATTATATTTGGCCATGGTAGGTTTTCCTCGTCTTCAAGGCTTTAGACGCGGCGCCGCTTCGGAGGCCGGCAACCGTTGTGGGGGATGGGGGTCACGTCACGGATGAACGCAACCTTGAACCCGGCCGCGTTAATGGCGCGCATGGCGGACTCTCGGCCCGCGCCGGGGCCTTTCACATAGACGCCCACGGTACGCATGCCGTTGTCCTGAGCACGCCGGGCAGCGGCTTCAGCCGCGACCTGGGCAGCAAAGGGAGTCGACTTGCGTGACCCCTTGAAACCGCTCTGCCCCGCGCTGGCCCAGCTGATGGTATTGCCGCGGGTGTCGGTAAAGGTAATAATGGTATTATTGAACGTGGCGTTGATGTGAGCCACACCAAGCGGCACGTTCTTCTTTTCTCTTTTTTTGGCAGCTCGTTTTGCTCTTGCCATCTCTCACTTCCTTAAAGCTTGGCTTGCTTGACGGACTACATGCCGGAACAGCGCTTTACGCACCGGACATAAGACATCGCGCCCGTCGAAGGGGCGCGAAGGCTTACTTCTTCTTGCCGACCGCGCCACGGCGCGGCCCCTTGCGGGTGCGCGCATTGGTGTGGGTGCGCTGGCCGTGCACAGGCAGGCCTCGGCGGTGACGCAGACCGCGATAGCAGCCGATATCCATCATACGCTTGATATTGGAACTCACTTCACGGCGGAGATCGCCCTCCACCTTGTGATTGGTTTCAATTTCCTTGCGGATTTCGTTCACTTCATCGGCATCGAGGTCATCGATGTTGCGGGTCCAGTTGACGCCGGTGGCGTCAAGGATCTGCAGGGCTGTAGCCCGGCCGATGCCGTAGATATACGTGAGCGCGATATCCGCTCTTTTGCCTCGCGGCAATTCAATACCTGCAATTCTGGCCACGTTAAGACTCCTGCAAGGTTATCCCTGGCGCTGCTTGTGCCGGGGGTTTTCGCAGATCACTCTGAGGACGCCCTTGCGCCGGACAACCTTGCACTTCGGGCAGATTTTCTTTACGGAAGGCCTGACTTTCATCGCTCACTCCGCTTGTTGTTCAGTTAGCCGGCTGATAACATGCCGGAACCGAATGATTTATCTGGTTAACAGAACTCTGTCAAGCTGAAAATCCGGGGCAGCCGCTCATGCATTGGAGGCCAGACTGAGTATCTCGGCCCCATCCGCGTGAATAACCACGGAATGTTCCCAGTGGGCGGCGTATTTTTTGTCTCTCATATTCGCCGTCCAGCCGTCTGACAAAATTTCCACCTCATGGGTGCCTACAGCCAACATGGGCTCAATGGCCAAAACCATTCCCGCTTTCAGCGGCACTCCTTCTCCCGCCCCTTCCGGGACAAAATTCGGAATCTCCGGCTTTTCATGGAGCCTGGCGCCGATGCCATGCCCGACGAAACGCCGGATGATATGGAGCCCTTCTTCTTCGGCGTGACGCTGCACCGCCGCCGAAATTGCATACAAATCATTGCCGGGGCGCGCCGCCGCGATCCCGAGATGGAGGCACTCCTCCGTCACACGGGAAAGATGCTTCGCTTCTTCGGACACCTCGCCCACCAGGGCGGTACGGGCCGAATCCCCGTGAAAGCCTTCGTACACCACGCCCATGTCAAAGCTGACAATGTCACCGTCTGCAAGAATGTGATCTTTTGACGGAAAGCCGTGCACAACGGTTTCATTCACCGAACAGCACAGGGCATAGGGGAAGCCCCCGTAGCCCTGGAATGCCGGTTTCACCCCATACTCCCGGCACATCTGCTGACAAATGTCCTCAAAGAGCATGGTTGGAACGCCGGGACGCACATTAGCCACCAATTCGTCAAGGATACGGGCGGTGATGCCGTTGGCCTTGCGCAAGAGTTCAATCTCTCTCTCGTTCTTGATGAATACGCCCCGGAATTTTTTCATGATTACGCCCTGCCCCGGATACGGGTCTTGCCCATCAGCCCTTCATACTGACGGGAAATCATATGCGATTCCACCTGTCCCATGAAGTCGATGGCTACGCCCACGAGGATGAGCAGGCTCGTGCCGCCGAAATAGAACTGCACGTTGAACTTCTGCATCAGGAACATGGGCATGACGGAAATGGCCGCGATGTACACGCCGCCCCACAGGGTAAGGCGTGAAAGCACCGCGTCGATATATTCCCGCGTCTTGTCGCCCGGACGGATGCCCGGAATGAAGCCCCCGGCCTTCTTCAGATTCTCGGCGATGTCCTTCGGATCGAAGATGATCGCGGTATAAAAGAAGCAGAAGAAGAAAATCAGGCCGACAAAAATCAGATTATAGACAATCGAGCCGGGCTGGAACCAGCTCACCACGCGCTGGATCCATTCCGCCTGGGAGAACCCGGCCACCGTCGCGGGGAAGAGCAGAAGGCTCTGCGCGAAGATGGGCGGGATAACACCGGCGGTATTCAGCCTGAGCGGCAAATGGGTGGTCTGCCCGCCGTACATCTTGCGGCCTACCTGGCGCTTCGCATAGTGGATCGGAATGCGGCGCTGCGAACGCTCCACAAACACAATGCCCACCAGAACCGCCAGCATGCCCGCCAGCAGAACCAGCACAAGCACGACATTCATGTCGCCGGCCCTGATCTGCTCGTAGGTACGCCCAATCGCGGTGGGAATCCCCACCACGATGCCGGAGAAAATGATGAGTGAAATCCCGTTGCCGATCCCCTTGGCCGTGATCTGCTCGCCCAGCCACATGATCAGGATGGTTCCTGCGGTCAGGGTGATGATGGTCACAACCTTGAATTCCCAGCCGGGACTCTGCACCACGGGCAGGTTGTCCGGGCTGGTCATGCCTTCCAGCAGGGCCGCGATGCCGAAGCCCTGAATAATGGTGATGAGAACCGTCAGGTAACGGGTATACTGGGTGATCTTGCGCCGTCCGGCCTGTCCCTCTTCCTTGGCCATGCGCTTGATATCCGGGCTCACCACCTGCAGAAGTTGCAGAATAATGGACGCGGAGATATACGGCATGATCCCGAGAGCAAATACGGAAACATTGCGCAGGCCACCGCCCGAGAACATATCCAGCAGCGCGAAGACTGACCCCTGCATGCTTGCGAAAAAGTGCGAAAGGGCATCAATGTTGATGCCCGGCACAGGCACGTGGACGCCCACCCTGTAGGCGCACAGGATGAGCACTGTCCACATGAGCTTGGTGCGCAATTCGGGAGTCTGCGCGAGCTGGTTTACACCGGCCACGGCCTATTCCTCGCCGGCGGCTTCGCCCACGGCGCAGTCGCACAGAACGTCGGCGCAAAGTTCCTTCACTTCGCCGCCCGCGCTGCGGATCTTCTCCGCCGCGACGCGGCTGAAGCGATGGGCTTCCACCTTGAGGGCGGAGGTAACTTCGCCTTCACCGAGAATCTTGACCGGAGCGCCGAAGCGGCACAGGCCGCGTTCGTAGATGTCTTCCAGGCTGATGTCGTTTTTGCCTTCAAAGGCGGCCTGCAGACGATCAAGATTGATCACTTCAAAGCTGACCTTGAACAGAAAGTTCTTGAAACCGCGCTTGGGCAGACGGCGCTGAAGGGGCATCTGGCCGCCCTCGAAACCGGGGCGCACACCACCGCCGGCACGCGCGTTCTGGCCCTTGTGGCCCTTGCCGGAGGTGCCGCCGAGGCCGGAGCCGGAACCGCGGCCCACGCGGCGGCGGGTCTTGCGCTCTTCCACGAAAGGATAAAGATCGTTCAGTCTCATTATTCGCTGACCTCTACCAGGTGGGACACCTTGGCAACCATGCCGCGAACGGCGGCGTTGTCTTCAAAGCTTTTGACCATCTCGCGACGGCGCAGCCCCAGCGAATCCAGAACTTTTCTCTGATGCGGGGTGCAGCCGATACGGCTTCTGACGAGCTTGACCTTGATCTGGGACATGCTTTCCTGCCTTTAGCCCCTACTTGCGGGGGGCTTCCAGTTTCTTGCCGCGCACTTCGGACACGGCTTCGGCACTGCGCAGGGAGGTAAGTCCGTCAATGGCGGCACGAAGCACGTTGTGCGGGTTGTTGGTGCCGATAGCCTTGGCGAGCACGTCGGTGACGCCCGCGGCTTCCATGACCGCGCGCACCGCGCCCCCGGCAATGATGCCGGTACCGCGCGAAGCGGGCTTCAGGAGCACGCGGCCAGCACCGAAGCGGCCGAGCACTTCATAAGGCAGGGTGCCTTCCAACAAGGGAATCTTGACCATTGTCTTGCGGGCACGCTCCGTCGCCTTGCGCAAGGCTTCGGGAACTTCCTGCGCCTTGCCCAGGCCGTAGCCTACATTGCCATTGCCGTCGCCAACAACCACCAAGGCGCTGAAGCTGAAACGGCGACCGCCCTTCACCACTTTCGCGACCCGGTTCAGATGCACGATTTTCTCAATAAAACCGGAGTCCTGCGTTTGCTGCTGTTCCATCATATTCCTGCACTCGTTGTCTTATCGACTAGAATTCGAGGCCACCCTCACGGGCACCGTCGGCAACAGCCTTGATGCGGCCGTGATACAGATAGCCGTTACGGTCGAACACCACTTTGGTGATGCTCTTTTCCTGAGCCAGACGGGCAATTTCCCTGCCCACGCGGTCGGCGCCGGCCTTGTTGCAGCCGGCCTTCTCGCCACTCTTGGAAAGAGCCAGGGTGGAAGCGGCGGCCAGCGTCGTGCCTGTGGCATCATCCACGATCTGGGCGTAGATATGCAGATTGGAACGGTAGACAACCAGACGCGGACGTTCAGGCGTGCCGGAAATCTTCTTCCGGATACGAACCTTGCGGCGCTTACGGGTTTCGTTCTTGGAAAGTATCATGACTATGCCCCTGCTACTTGCCCTTGGCGCCGGACTTGCCGGCCTTGCGGCGGATAATTTCGGTTTCGTACTTGATGCCCTTGCCCTTGTAAGGTTCAGGCTTGCGGATGCGGCGGATGCGGGCGCACATTTCGCCCACCTGGCCCTTGTCGATGCCGGAGATGGTCAGCTTCTGGCCTTCCGCCTTGGCTTCGAGTCCCTTGGGCAAATCCACCAGCACAGGGTGGGAGAATCCGACGGAAAGTTCAATAATGTTGCCCTTCACGGCAACTTTGAAACCCACGCCGTTGACTTCAAGGGTCTTGGAAAAGCCCTTGCTCACGCCTTCCACACAATTGGCCAGAAGGGTGCGGCGCAGGCCATGCTGCGCATGGGCTTCCCGGGTTTCTTCAAGACGGGTCAGGGTAACAACGCCGTCTTCCAGCTTATAGTCGAGGAGAGCGCACTTGGGGGTAGTCAGGGTTCCCTTGGGCCCCTTCACTTCCACCACATCGGCCCCCAGCTTCACTTCCACCCCTTTGGGCAGTTCGAGGGGCAATTTACCTATTCTGGACATGATTATTTCTACCTTGGCTGAAGAACAGTCGGCTTGGCGCCGCTCTTACCAGACTTCACAGAGAAGTTCGCCACCAGTCTTCTGCGTGTGGGCCGAGACACCGTCCAGCACGCCCTGCGACGTGGACAGGATACAGATGCCGAGACCGTTCTGCACGCGGGGAATACCGTGATGATTGACATAGACGCGGCGGCCGGGCTTGCTGATGCGCTTGAGGCCGGTAATGGCGGGGCGTCCTTTCACATACTTCAGCTCAATGGTGATGTCGCGATCTTCAACGCGAACATCCTCCACATAGCCTTCCTGCTTGAGGATGGTAGCCATAGCTTCCTTCATCTTCGAGCGCGGCACACTCACTTCCTTGTGGAGGGCCAAGTGCGCGTTGCGGATACGCGTCAGCATATCGGCAATGGGATCGGTCAACATGGTATGGAATCTCCTGAAAGGTTAGCCGGATTACCAGCTGGATTTACGGACGCCGGGCAATTCGCCCGCCAGAGCCATCTTGCGGAAGCAGATGCGGCAGAGGCCAAACCGGCGCAGGTACGCGCGGGGACGGCCGCAAATGGGGCAACGGTTGTAGGCGCGGGTGGAAAACTTGGCTTTCCTGCGAGCCTTTACTTCAAGGGAAGTACGGGACACGGCCTATCTCCTTACTTGCGGAAGGGCATGCCGAGCTGTTCGAGCAGCAGCTTGCCTTCCTTGTCCGTGGTGGCGGACGTGACGATGGTGATGTTCATGCCCTTGGGGTTTTCGATACGATCCGACTCCATTTCGGGGAAGATCATATGCTCCTTGATGCCCAGGGTAAAATTGCCGCGGCCGTCAAAGCCGCGATCCGGGATACCACGGAAGTCGCGCACACGCGGCAGGGCGAAGTTCATCAGTTTATCCAGAAAATCCCACATGGCGGCCTTGCGCAGGGTCACGCGGGCCCCGATAGGCATGCCTTCGCGAACCTTGAAGGCGGCGATGGATTTCTTGGCGCGGGTTACCACAGCCTTTTGTCCGGCAATGGCAGACAGTTCGGCTACGGCTTCTTCCATCAGCTTATTGTTCTGGCTGCCAGAACCAAGGCCGATATTAAGGGAGACCTTTTCGATTCCGGGAATCTGCATGGAGGATTTGTAGGCAAATTCCTTCTGCAATACCGGAACCACTTTCTCGCGGTATATCGCTTCCAGACGGGTCATCGTCGTTCACCTTCTACAGGGTTTCGTTGCACTTCTTGCAGAAGCGGATTTTCTTCCCGTCTTCGGTGTACCGGTAGCCTACACGGGTGGGCTTGCCGCAGGCGGAGCACACAACCATGAGGTTGGACACGTGGATGGGCATTTCTTTTTCGACAATGCCGCCGGGTTCGCGCTTGTAGGGGTTGGGGCGAACGTGACGCTTGGCCACGTTGACCTTTTCCACCAACACGCGATCAGACTTGCGAAGAACCTTGAGGACCTTACCAATCTTGCCCTCGTCCTTGCCGGCGATCACCATCACCTTGTCGTCCTTGTGAATGCGAAACTGCTTCATCTCAATGCTCCTACAGCACTTCCGGCGCAAGGGACACGATCTTCATGAAGTTGCGGGCGCGCAGTTCGCGGGCAACAGGTCCGAAGATGCGGGTACCGACCGGTTCGCCCTGCTTGGAGAGAAGCACGGCTGCGTTGGTGTCGAACTTGATATAGGAACCGTCGGCGCGGCGCACTTCTTTGGCGGTGCGCACAATGACGGCCTGCATAACGTCGCCCTTCTTCACCTTGGCGTGGGGCATGGCGTCCTTGACGGAAACCATGATGATATCCCCCACCGTGGCGTAGCGGCGGTGGGAACCGCCCAGCACCTTGATGCAGGAAACTTCCTTGGCGCCGGAATTGTCGGCTACCTGGAGTCGGGATTCAACCTGGATCATGGTTCAGCCTCCTACACGGCCTTTTCGAGGATGGACACCAGGTGCCACCGCTTGTTGCGGCTCATGGGCCGGAATTCCACGATCTTCACTTTGTCGCCGATGCCGCATTCGTTATTCGGGTCATGGGCGGTGCACTTCTTGCGGCGCCGCACATACTTTTTCAGAAGCGGATGCTGGACCAGCGTTTCCACACGTACGACAATGGTTTTGTCGCACTTGTCGCTGATCACCGTACCGACGAGCGTTCTGCCATTGCGCTGTTCGATTGCGCTGTTCATATCCGCTCCTACTTCGTTTTACCGGATTGGGCATTCAGTGCCGTGAGGATCCGGGCAATATCTTTCCTGGCGGCAGGAATGGAAGCCGTCTTTTCCAGCTGCGCGGTGGCGTGCTGGAGACGGAGGGTGAACAGTTCCTGCCTGGTTTCCGTCAGTTTGGCCTGAAGCTCGTCTTTGCTCAAGCCGCGCAGTTCTTTCATTTTCATTCGAAGGCTCCCTCTCTCACCACGATCACGGTCTTGACGGGCAGCTTATGGGCGGCCAGAGTCAGGGCACGTTTGGCGAGTTCAAGGCTGACGCCCTTGATTTCATACAGCACACGCCCGGGCTTCACCGGAGCGCACCAGCCCACAGGAGCACCCTTGCCGGAACCCTGACGGGTTTCCAGAGGCTTGGCGGTCACGGGGTTGTCGGGGAACACGCGGATCCACACCTTGCCGCCGCGGCGGATATGGCGCATCATGGCGATACGGGCCGCTTCAATCTGCTGGCTCGAAAGCTTGCCATGTTCCACGGCCTTCAGGCCGATATCACCGAACGCGACAGTCGCGCCGCGCGTCGCGGGGCCGCGCAGGCGGCCTTTCTGCCACTTGCGGAATTTAACTCTCTTGGGGGCGAGCATTATTGTTCCACCTCTTTATCCAGGATTTCACCCTTGTACACCCACACCTTGATGCCGATGAGGCCGTAGGTGGTATGGGCTTCAGCGAAACCGAAATCAATGTCGGCGCGCAGGGTCTGCAGCGGCACGCGGCCGTCGCGGTACCACTCGGTGCGGGCGATTTCCGCGCCGGCAAGACGGCCGGAACAAGTCACCTTGATGCCTTCCGCGCCGAACTTGCGGGCCATGGTCACGGTGCGCTTCATGGCGCGGCGGAAGGCGACGCGGCGTTCCAGCTGCATGGCGATATTTTCCGCCACAAGCTGGGATTCGATTTCCGGACGCCGGATTTCATTCACTTCAAGCGCGAACTCGCGGCCGAACTTCTTCTTGAGATCTCCGCGCAGTTTTTCGATTTCCGCGCCCTTGCGCCCGATAACGATGCCGGGGCGGGCGGTGGAGAGGATCAGCCGAATCTTGCCGCCGAAGCGTTCGATTTCGATCCTGGAGATGCCCGCGCTGTAGAGCAGCTTCTTGACGAAGGTGCGGATCTTGTGATCTTCAAACACGAAGGAAGCGTATTCCTTCTTGCTGAACCAGCGGGACTGCCAGTTTTTGTTGTAGCCCAGCCGGAAGCCGTAAGGATGTACTTTCTGACCCATAGCCTATTCCTGTCCTTCCGCGAGAATTACGGTGATGTGGCTGGTGCGCTTGCGGATGTGCATGGCACGTCCCTGGGAACGGGGCATGAAGCGCTTCCAGGTGGGGCCTTCGTTGACCACCACGTCCTTGACGTACATGGAGTCCACATCAATGCCCGGGAACTGGGCAGCGTTGGCCAGAGCCGAACGCACCACGCCGTACAGAATGCCGGCAGGCTTGTTGGGCGTGAACTTGAGCTGATTCAGAGCCTCCTCCACCGGCAGACCTTTGACGTTCTGGGCGACCAGACGGGTCTTGCGGGGAGAAACGCGCTGAAACTTGGCGATTGCTTTCGATTCCATGAACGTTACCCGCTACTTTTTGGCTTTGGTCTTCTTGTCAGCGGCATGGCCGTGGAACGTGCGCGTGGGCGCAAATTCGCCAAGCTTGTGACCGACCATATTTTCCGTCACGAACACCGGAATGAACTTCTTGCCGTTATGCACGGCGAAAGTCAAACCGACCATTTCAGGAAGAACGGTGGAACGGCGGGACCAGGTTTTGACCACCTTGTGATCATTGTTGGCAACGGCCGCGTCGACCTTCTTCATGAGGTGGCCGTCCACGAAAGGACCTTTCTTGAGAGATCTGGGCATGTCCGGCTCCTCTTACTTCTGCCCGCGCCGCTTGATGATAAGGCGGCTGGAAGGCTTTTTCTTGGCACGGGTCTTGTAACCCTTGGTGGGAATACCCCAGGGGGTAACAGGATGACGGCCGCCGGAACTGCGGCCCTCACCACCGCCCAGGGGATGGTCGACGGGGTTCATGGCCACGCCGCGCACCTTGGGGCGGCGGCTCAGCCAGCGGTTGCGACCGGCCTTGCCAAGGCTGATATTTTCATGCTGCACATTGCCGACCTGGCCGACCGTGGCGATGCAGGCGGCGAGCACCTTGCGCACTTCACCGGAAGGCAGGCGCAGCAGGGCGTACTTGCCGTCCTTGCCCACGAGCTGGGCATAGGTGCCGGCGGCGCGGCAGAGCTGACCGCCGCGGCCCGGATGCATTTCAATATTGTGCACGTTGGTGCCCACGGGGATGCGGGCCATTTGCAGCGCGTTGCCGGGCTTGATATCGGCCTTTTCACCGGCCTCAATGCGGTCGCCCTGCTTGATGCCCACGGGGGCAAGAATGTAGCGCTTCTCACCGTCGGCATAGTGCAGCAGCGCGATGCGGGCGGTACGGTTGGGGTCATATTCAATATGCGCCACGGTGGCGGCGATGCCCATCTTGTCGCGTTTGAAGTCGATGATACGGTACAGACGCTTGTGGCCGCCGCCGCGACGGCGGCTGG
>CAJTSU010000040.1:12402-23031 GCA_910579055.1 uncultured Mailhella sp.
CGCGGCCGTTATTGTTGCGGCCGCTCTTTTTGGTCAGACCTTCGGTCAGGGACTTTTCCGGGGTGGACCTGGTGATTTCCGCGAAGTCGGACACGGTCTGGAAACGCCGGCCGGCCGAGGTCGGTTTCAGCTTGCGAACAGCCATTGCCTAGACTCCCTCGAAGAATTCGATTTTATCGCCAGGGGCGAGGGTCACATAGGCCTTGCGATAGCCGGGAATGCGACCCTTGACGCGGCCCTGCCGCACACGATTGCGCGGCTTGACCGTAACAACATTGACATCAGCGACCTTGACCTTGAAGGCTTCTTCAACAGCCTTGCCGATCTCGATCTTGTTGGCCTTGGGGTCCACGAAGAAGGCAACCTGACCGGCGCTCTCGCGCAGCATGGTGGCCTTTTCGGTGACGACGGGCCGGAGAAGAATTTTGGTGTAATCCATGTCCATTCCTCTTTCAAGGCTGGAGGGCTACTTCAGCCGCGCTTCCAGATGGGGCAACGCGCCTTCGAGCACCACGACCTGGCTGTGATTGAGCACTTCGTACACGTTGACAGCGTCGGGGGTGACCAGCGTGATGCCGGGGATGTTGCGCGCGGAAAGCGCGAGAGCGGAATCCTCACTCCCCTGTTCGGGAGCGACGACTACCAGAGCCTTGGACAGGCCGAGCGTGCCGGCCACTTTCGCAAAGTGTTTCGTCTTCGCTTCGGGCAGCTCAATACCTTTCACCACCATCAGGCCGTTGTCGGCCAGGCGGGAAGAGAGAGCCATACGCAGCGCGAGAGAACGCACCTTTTTGTTGATCTTGAATCCGTATTCGCGGGGCTGGGGGCCAAAGATGATGGCACCGCCGCGCATGATGGGGGAACGGTTGGAACCCTGGCGCGCATTGCCGGTTCCCTTCTGCTTGAAGGGCTTCCTGCCGCCGCCGGACACAAAGGCCCGGGTCTTGACGGCATGCGTGCCGGCCCGGAGGGCCGCACGATAGGCACGCACCACGAGGTTCAGAATCTCCGGCCGCACCTCGACCTCGAACACTTCGGGGGCCAGGGTGATGTTCCCGGCTTCCTGCTTGTTCTGATCGTAAACTTTCACATCAGCCATTGTCTTGATCCTCTCTGTGTGTTGCGCGCTACTGCTTGCGCACCATGACAAGACCGTTCCTGGGGCCGGGCACGGAACCCTTGATCAGGATCACGTTGTCCTCAGCGCGAACTTCCACAATCGTCAGGCCCAGTTCGGTCACACGTTCGTCGCCCCATTGACCGGCCATCTTCTTCCCCTTGAACACATGGCCGGGGAAGGTATTGTTACCGATGGAACCACCGGAACGATGCACTTTTTCGTTGCCGTGGCCATCGTTGATGCCGCGGAAGTTCCAGCGGCGCATAACGCCCTGGTATCCTTTACCGATACTGGTGCCGGTCACTTTGACCTTGTCGCCCGCGGCGAACATGTCGGCGCTGAGGCTCTGGCCCACTTCAACGGCGGCGGGACCTTCAAGGCGCACTTCCCGCAGCGTGCGGAAGTTGCCGGCTCCGGCCTTGGCGAAATGCCCCTTCATGGCCTTGGAAAGATGCTTTTCCTTGGCTTCATCAAAGGCGATCTGGATGGCATTGTAGCCGTCCGTTTCCACTGTCTTGACCTGAGTAACAGGGCAGGGACCCACCTTGACCACCGTTACCGCAACGGCCGTGCCGTCACCGGTGAAGATGCGGGTCATGCCCAGCTTGCGTCCAATAATACCCATTTTTTCAGACATGACGCTCCCTCACTAGAGCTTGATTTCCACATCCACGCCGGCGGGCAGGGAAAGCTTGCCCAGAGCGTCCACGGTCTGCTGCGTGGGGTCGAGAATATCCATAAGGCGTTTGTGGACCCTCATCTCGAACTGTTCACGGGACTTTTTGTCCACGTGGACCGAGCGCTGAACCGTGTACTTGTGAATGTTGGTGGGCAGGGGAATGGGCCCGGCCACACCGGCGCCGGTATTGCGCGCCGTGTCCACGATTTCCGCCACAGCCTTGTCCAGGATGCGGTAATCGTAAGCCTTGAGCTTGATACGGATACGATCACTGCCAACTGTCGTCATTGCGAATCTCCATTTTTGGCAACCCCGCCCCGGCAATCCTGCTGGGGTCTCACCCTTCCTCCGTGAGGGGAAGAAGGGGCGGAGAGCCTTAGCCTACCTAAAGAAGCGCCGTACCCGGAGCATATTCGCGGGAGGGTACGCTTCGTTCCTTACGCCGTGTTCAACACCTGCCTGAAAACAGGAGACGAAAACACGAAAGGCAACCCCTTTCAGGATTGCATCGGCTTCGGAGAATTTTTGTACGGAAGATGGGGGACGAGAGGGGCCGGGGCGGCACGCAACCGTTCGCACTTTCCACAAATTCCAGAAGTCGACCTTGGTTTTCGTCCGCCTGGCCGGTGACGGAACGTGCGTTCCGACAAGACAGGTGGTCCCGCAGAGGTCTCACATGCCCACCGAACCCTTGCGGATTCGCCGGTTACACCTTACAGCCCCGAAGCCTGGGGCTGGAACGGCTGACATAGCGCGGCACGTAAGACGCCTGCAAAATGTCAAAGCCTTGAGGCAAAAGCCTCTTGGCGCAGCAGGACGGGTTCTACCCGCCCTTCCCTGCCGTCCAGGGATTGGCCCTTCTTATAAAGGGCGAGGAATTATTTAGCCTGCCTAAACAGCAGCGTCAAGCTTTTTTTTTGCTCCCGCTGTGTTGTAGAATAGTGTTGAACATAACCTTGAACGCCGGAGGAGCGAGCGTAGCGAGCCATGGAGCGACGCCCCCAGCCGCATGGCCATGCGGCATGGAGGGCAAGCAGTGCGAGCGCAGCGTTTTCCGCGCAAAACGCAAGCGAGAGCGAGTATCGGCACGGCCGCCCGTGCCGGGGCAAAAACACATCTCTCGCGCAACGCCATCAATTCTATTCTGCCACAGAGCCTTTGCTCCGCTGCGCCTTTAACCTGCCGAACCGACGCCGGGGCGGGGAACAGGCACGAAACCCGCGCCGCTTTGCGGAGCATCCTTCATGATTGACAGAAGAAAACCCACAGCGTAGGTATTTTGCTTATTTTTTGCGCAACAAATCTTCGGACGTGGAGGAAGACATGGCCACTCTTCTAGGGAAAGGTTTGACGTACGACGACGTTTTGCTTGTTCCGGACTACTCGGAAGTAACCCCCGATATGGTGGACGTGTCCGCATGGCTCACCCCGAGCATCAAGCTCGGCATTCCCCTTCTCTCCGCCGCCATGGATACGGTGACGGAATCGGCCATGGCCATTTCCATGGCCCGGCAGGGCGGCATAGGAATCATCCATAAAAATATGGATGTGGCCCGTCAACGCCTGGAAGTGGAAAAGGTCAAAAAATCCGAAAGCGGAATGATCCTTGACCCGGTTACCATCGCGCCGGAAGACACGGTTAAGCAGGCGCTGGAACTCATGCACGATTTCCGTGTTTCCGGCCTGCCCGTCGTGCGCAACGCCGCGCTGGTGGGTATCCTGACCAATCGTGACGTCCGCTTTGTTTCCGACCCGGAAAAGACCCTGGTCTGCGAGGTCATGACCCGCGACAACCTGATTACCGTGCCCATGGGCACTACACTTGAGGAAGCCAAGGAACATCTGCACGCCCATCGCATCGAGAAGCTCCTTGTGGTGGATGAGAACCGCCGGCTCAAGGGGCTCATCACCATGAAAGATATCGACAAGGTGCAGAAGTACCCCTGTGCATGCAAGGACGACAAAGGCCGTTTGCGCGTGGGCGCGGCACTGGGCGTGGGCCCGGATTGCGAGTACCGTGCCTCCGAACTGCTCGCCGCCGGGGCCGACGTTCTGGTCATGGACTCCGCGCACGGGCATTCCGTCAACATTTTGCGCAGTATTGAAATGGTTCGCACGGCCTTCCCCCAGGCCCAGATTGTCGCGGGAAACGTGGCCACCTACGAAGGCGCCAAGGCGCTGATAAAAGCAGGAGTGGACACGGTGAAGGTGGGCATTGGCCCCGGTTCCATCTGTACCACCCGCGTGGTCGCCGGCGTAGGAGTGCCCCAGATTACGGCGGTTATGGAATCCGCCAAGGCCGCCCGCGAAGCCGACCGCTGCATCATCGCCGACGGCGGGTTAAAGTTCTCCGGCGATGTGGTCAAGGCGTTGGCCTGCGGCGCGCACACCGTGATGCTCGGCAGTCTGCTCGCGGGTACGGACGAAAGCCCGGGGGAAACCATTCTCTATCAGGGCCGTACCTACAAGATTTACCGCGGCATGGGATCCATCGACGCCATGAAAGCGGGCAGTTCCGACCGTTACTTCCAGGAAAAAAGCAAGAAACTCGTGCCGGAAGGCATTGTCGGCCGTGTGCCCTCTCGCGGCCCGGTAGCCGAAACAGTATATCAGCTTATCGGCGGCCTGCGTTCCGGCATGGGCTACCTCGGCGCGGCCAACCTTGAAGAATTGTTCCAGAAAGCGCGCATGGTGGAAATTTCCGCCGCCGGTCTGCGTGAAAGCCACGTCCATGACGTCATCATCACCAAGGAAGCTCCCAACTATCGGGTGGAAAACTGATTGTTTTCCCGCTTGCCGGGCCGGCTGAAACTGCGCATATGGACGACAAGCTTCCGGTGATGCCCTGTTCGCGCCTCCGCCGCCCGGGGGCGGGGCCGGTTCAGGGAGCATCCCTTTCCTTCTGTCAGAACGCCCTTCCCGGCGCGACGGGCACCAAGGTTCTGTATATTGCCCTTGGTCTGCTGTCCGTCTCTGCCGGAGAGGCTGCTTCACCGGGGCTTTTTCCTTCCTCTGACCCTCCGCCGCAGCGCAGGGGGAATGCCATTCAGGAGATTCTCTTTCATGTCGAAAGTCATCATTATAGACTACGGTTCCCAGGTGACGCAGCTTATCGCGCGGCGCGTACGCGAAGCAGGGGTATACTCCGAAATCCACCCCTGTGTGGTCACGGCGGAACAGGTTGCGGCCATGAAGCCGGATGCGCTCATTCTTTCCGGCGGCCCGGCCAGTGTGTGTGAACACGACGCCCCTTCGCTGGATAAGGGACTGCTGGAACTTGGCGTGCCGGTGCTGGGCATCTGCTACGGCATGCAACTTCTCGCGTTCAATCTGGGAGGAGAACTTGCCCAGTCCGAAACGCGGGAATACGGCCCGGCGGATCTGGAATTTACCGCAAGCAGTCCGCTGTGGGACGGCATCGGTGACGACTTCTCCATGAGCGGCGGGCGCAAGACTTCCCGCGTATGGATGTCGCACGGGGACAAGGTGAAGACGCCGCCTCCCGGCTTTTGCGTGACGGGCCGCACGGCCACCCTGGATGTGGCCGCCATGCAGGACGAAGCGCGGCGCATCTACGCCTTTCAGTTCCATCCAGAGGTGTCGCACAGCGAGGACGGCGAGGCGATGCTCCGCAATTTCTTGTTCAACGTGGCCAAAATTGCCCCCGACTGGAGTATGAGTTCCTTTGTGGAGCGTGTGGTCAGCCAAAGCCGCGAAACCGTGGGCGACGGCCATGTGATCTGCGCGCTGTCCGGCGGGGTGGATTCCACCGTGGTGGCGGTGCTGCTGCACAAGGCCATCGGCCATCGCCTGCACTGCATCTTTGTGGACAACGGGGTGCTGCGCCGGAACGAAGGTGAGGAAGTGGTCAGCTACCTGCGCGAACATTTCGATCTCAATCTCAAGTATGTGCAGGCTTCGGATCTCTTCCTCGAGCGTCTGGAAGGCGTGGAAGACCCGGAGAAAAAGCGCAAGATCATCGGGCATACCTTCATCGAGGTGTTCGACCGGGAAGCGCAGGCCATCAAGGCGCAGGGCGTGAAGGTGGACTTTCTGGCCCAGGGCACGCTGTACCCTGACGTCATCGAATCCGTCTCGCACAAAGGGCCGAGCGCGGTGATCAAGAGCCACCACAATGTGGGCGGCCTGCCGGAAAAGATGAACATGAAACTCATTGAACCGCTGCGTGAACTGTTCAAGGATGAAGTGCGCAAGGTGGGGGCCGAGCTGGGCATTCCAGATTCGATTTTGTGGCGGCATCCCTTCCCCGGCCCCGGTCTGGCCATTCGCGTGGTGGGGGCGATTACCCGCGATCGGCTGGACATTCTGCGCCGGGCGGATGTCATTGTGCAGGAAGAGCTGAAATCTTCCGGGTGGTATCGCAAAGTGTGGCAGGGCTTCGCCGTACTGCCGCTGAAGACGGTGGGCGTGATGGGCGACGGGCGAACGTATGAACACGTCATTGCCTTGCGCATTGTGGACAGCGTAGACGCCATGACGGCGGACTGGACCCGTCTGCCGGCGGATGTCACGGCCCAGATTTCCGGGAGGATCATCAACGAAGTCAAGGGCGTCAACCGCGTTGTGTACGACGTGTCCTCCAAACCGCCCAGCACCATTGAATGGGAATAAGGATAATTCCGGCATGAGGGCTGCCGGTTCGCTTCGATATTGAGCATGCACACCCGCTTGAGCGGACGGAGTATATATGTTCGGCATAGGCAGTACGGAACTTCTGGTCATTCTTGTTGTGGCGCTTCTGGTGCTCGGCCCCAAAAACCTGCCCAAAATCGCCCAGACCCTCGGGCGCGCCATGGGCGAATTCCGCAAAGTATCCACGGAATTCCAGCGGACTTTGAATACGGAAATCGCCTTTGAGGAAGAAAAGGAAAAACGCAGGAAAGAAAAAGAAGAGAACCGTGAAGAGCTTTCCCCTGAGCGCGACAAAAAAGACCGCGCTCCGCAAGCGACGGCCGCCCCGGCCCACGACTCTCAGCAGGCCGCCGCTGAGGTGAAAAAAGAGGATCAGGCATGAACGAGCCGCGCCCCGAAATAACGCCCGAAGCACCCGCCGCGCTCAAAACGCATGCTTTTGAGCAGGCTGCCGTTGCCCCCGCCCCGGCAGCCTCTGACGCCGCAGATCCCGCCGCGGCTTCCTTCCTGGAAGAAGATGACGAGGAAGAACTTCCCCTGCCCTCCCAGGCTTCCCGGCCCGCTCCCGCCGCAGTGCAATGGGCGGAAGAAAAGATTGACTCGGAATCTCTTGACGAGGACGACATGGCTTTCGGGACCGGTACAGCTTCCGGTGGAGAAGGAGAACCTCCGCTGCCCCCGGTGCCGGGCGTTTCCACCGCGCCCGCCACGCCGCCCTCAACTCCGCCTTCATCTCAGGAAGAAAAAAAGCCCGAAGATGACCCCGAAGATGACGAACCCATGACGCTGCTCGGTCATCTGGGCGAACTGCGCCGCCGTCTGACACGTGTGGTCATCGCCATTATTCTGGGCTTCTTTGCCTGCTACAGTGTGGCTGAGCCGCTGTATAACTGGCTGCTTATTCCGCTCAAGGCTACCCTGCCGGCAAACGGCCATCTCACCTTTCTTTCCCCGCAAGGTCTGTTTTTCGTTTATCTGAAGCTGGCCCTGCTGGCCTCTGTTTTCGTTACCAGCCCCTTTGCCTTCTATCAGCTCTGGGCGTTTATCGCTCCCGGTCTGTACAGGGAGGAAAAGCGGGCCATCCTGCCGCTTTCGCTGTTGTCCGCGCTGTTCTTTCTGTCCGGCGCGGCCTTCTGCTATTTCATGGTCTTCCCCGTGGCGTTTAAATTTTTCATGAGTTTTGCCACGGATGTTATTATTCCCATGATTTCGGTGGACGAATACCTCAGTTTCGTGGTTAAACTGCTTCTCGCATTTGGCCTGGTGTTCGAGATGCCACTGTTTTCGTATTTTCTGTCGAAAATGGGGCTGCTCACGCCGGAAGCCATGCGCCGGCACCGCAAATACGCCATTCTGGCCATATTCATTATAGCCGCCATTCTCACTCCGCCGGATGTATTCTCACAATGCCTCATGGCCGCCCCCATGATTGTGCTGTATGAAATAAGCGTGCACGTGTCGGCCCTGGCGCGAAGAGGCAAAAGCGCCGCAACATCTGCCCCCGCAGCGGACGATGCCGAAACGGACAAAGAAAAAGAAGGGAGTGGGAATGCCTGATACCCTCATGACTGCCTCAACGCCCCCGGCCCGGACTGCGGAAATTTCCCGCAGCACGGGAGAGACTCGCATTTCTCTTGCCCTTGCATTGGACGGCGAAAGCCGCGCGGCAATCGTCACGGGCTTCGGCATGCTCGACCACATGCTGGCCCTGATCGCCTTCTGGGGCGGTTTTGATCTGAGCCTGCGCTGCGAAGGGGATTTGCACGTCGACGCGCACCACACCGTGGAAGATGTAGGGCTCTGCCTCGGGCAAGCCTTCCTCCAGGCGCTGGGAGATCGCAAAGGCATTGCCCGGACGGCCTGGGCCAGAGTCCCCATGGATGAAGCTCTGGCTGAAGTCGCCGTGGATATCTCCGGCCGCCCCTGGCTGGAATGGCGGGGCGACGAGCTGCTTCCTCCGGTATTGGCTCATCAGGAAAAGGATCTGTGGCGGGAATTCTACAAGGCTTTTGCCTCGGCCGGGCGTTTTAACGCCCACATCGAATTCCGGTACGGTAAAAACGGTCATCACCTTCTGGAATCCGCCGCCAAAGGCATGGGCATCGCATTGCGCGACGCCGTTTGGCGTGTGGGATCCGCAATTCCCAGCACCAAGGGCAGCCTGGACTGACAGGCACTATACGCCGCAACGGCCTCCGGCCCCGATAAGGATTTTTCATGCGCCTTCGCCCCCGTTTCATAGCGCTTTCGCTTCTTTCCCTGCTGCTTTGTGTCGGCCTGTCTGCCTGCCAAAAAAATGTCGCTCCGCATCAACTGGAAGGAAGCTCTCTTTCGATCGGCGTAGCCCCGTTCGTTCAGCCTCTGACCAGGGTGGATCTGCTGGCGGGCTACATTCCCGAAAAGCAGGAACGCGTCACTCCGGAACAACTCGCCGCGCTCGACTCACTGTTTGAGGCCAAGCTTCAAAACCGCAACGCCGATTTCCGTTTTCTCTCCCGCGCCGGCCTGCCTTCTGCTCCGGCTACGGACGCGCGGGGACGACGCAGCGCTCTGGCCACCTGGCTCGATTACGCGCGGAAGCAAAAGGTGGAGCTTCTGGTACTGCCCATGATTCTGGACTGGCAGGAACGTCAGGGCGGCGACATGGGAGTGACTTCCCCTGCATCCGTTAATATGGATATATTTCTGCTTGACACGCGTGACGCCTCTGCCCGGGCCTTGCCCGGCGGCGGAGAAATCCCCGTGGTGCAGCGCGCCCACTATGCCGAAACCCAAGAGGCTCTGACCAACAATCTGCTGGGCATCGGAGAATTCTTCAAACGCAAGGGCAAATGGGTGACGGCGGAAACCTTGTGCAGCGAAGGCATGGACAAGGCCATCCTTGAACTCGGTTTGTAGCAGGTTATAGATTGTTGCGAAGAGAGGGGCGAGGGAAAGCTTTCTTGAGAACGTTTTCCTCCCCCTTCCCCATTCTCTTGCCAAGACTTTTGTCAGACATGTTTCCCCCATCTTTTCCGGAATGCTCCATCATGGCGCGGTGTTGAGAATATTGACCTCCAGAGGCGCGAGCGTAGCGAGCTATGGAGCGACGCGCCCCACACACCAACGGAATCCAGCAAGACAAGACTCTTCTCTGTTCTCCTTGTCCGTAACACGTTTGACACACACGGCTGAGGCCGCGGTGATGCCCCCTCCTGTCCTCCCCAGCCCCCCCTTTATCCGGTGTCGCCGCAATTCACCTGCGGCTGCTCCGGCGGAAGCGTGAAACCTGCGCGTCAGAAACAGGGTCTGGCCGGCAGATATTCTCAATCCCAAGACTCTCTATAAGGAAGCCCGCATGCTTATTTTTCCCGCCGTTGATTTGCAGGGAGGCCAGGCCGTTCGCCTCAGACAGGGCAAGGCCGATGAGTCCACCGTATTTTCTCCTGATCCCGTGGCCGCCGCGCTACGCTGGCAGCAGGAAGGAGCCGAATGGCTGCACCTGGTAGACCTGGACGGAGCCTTTCAGGGAGAAAGCGTCAATGCGGCGCAAGTCAGGGCCATCTGTGCCGCTCTTGCCATTCCCGTTCAGCTTGGCGGCGGCGTGCGTGACGAAGCCGCCGCGCGCATGTGGTTTGACGCCGGAGTCACCCGCCTGATCATCGGTACTCTGGCATTGGAAAACCCCGAAGAATTTTCCCGTATCTGCAAGCTCTTCCCCGGTCGTATCGGCGTATCGCTCGACGCGGCGGACGGCCGTCTCAAAACAAGAGGCTGGGTGAAAGATGCGGGGCTTATGGTGGAGGATGTTGTACCCGGCCTGGCAAATGCGGGAGCCGCATTTCTGATTTATACCGATATTACCCGCGACGGCATGCAGAGTGGGGTCAACCTGCCCATGTTGGAAAAACTCTCCCGGGAAAGCCCGGTTCCCGTCATTGCGGCAGGCGGCGTGAATACGCTTGCCGATATTGAAGCGCTCTACCCCCTCAGCATACATGCCCGGCTTGAAGGGGCCATTTCCGGTCGAGCTCTGTACGAGGGCAGTCTGAATCTGCCCGAAGCCCTGAGCTTCCTGCGGGAACGGCAAAAAAACGGCCTGTAGCGCCCTTTTTTGTCAAGGTTCTGTCAGAGAACCGTGTTGGCAGCGTTGCGCGAGACGTGTATTTTTTCACGGCACAGGCGGCAATCCGTTGCC
>CAJTSU010000041.1:0-13305 GCA_910579055.1 uncultured Mailhella sp.
AAATATTTGCCAGTGTTTGCCGGAATTTTGAGGCTGAACTTGTCGAATTTGACGGAGAAGACGATCATGTCCACCTGCTTGTCGTCTATCCTCCAAAAGTAGCCATTTCGTCTTTGGTCAACAGCCTGAAAGGCGTATCCAGCAGGCTGATCCGCAAGAAAGGCTATCCTTCGATCCAGAAAAAACTCTGGGGCGGCTCTCTCTGGTCGCCAAGCTATTTTGCCGGAAGTTGCGGAGGAACTCCCATCTCTGTTCTGCGGCAGTATATTGAAGCTCAACGGACGCCCAATTAAAGGCAAAAATTCCAGTCAAGGTGCGCCTTATATCCCCGCCCTGAAGAGCGGGGCTTTACGGCGCGTTGGGTAAAAATACACGCCTCGCGCAACGCTACCAGCACGCTTCCATGAAAGAGCCAGCATAAACAGCATTTCATTGCTTATTCGGAATAGCTTTCCATCTTGTTATACAAAGCACAATATTTCTTCTTGCCTTTTCATTCAATTTTCATCAAGAATTTCTTTATTGTACATTCTTGTAGATTATATCTTCAACCGCTTCCCTTGGCAGGTACTCCATGTTTGTAGCTTTTGAAGGCGCTCTTGCAAGCCTGAATTCCATCGTTTGGGGCCCCGGCATGCTCATTTTGCTGGTCGGCACGGGGCTGTACCTCACTCTCCGCCTGCATTTTCTAAGCCTGCGAGCTATACCGCGCGGGTTCAAGCTGCTCTGGCAGGGGCGCTCCAAACTCGAAAGCGTGGACGGTGAACTTTCACCCTTCAACGCCTTGATGACGGCACTTGCCGCAACCGTGGGCACGGGAAATATTGTGGGCGTAGCCACGGCTATCCTGGCCGGAGGGCCGGGAGCGGTTTTCTGGATGTGGTGCACGGCCCTGGTAGGCATGGCGACCAAATTTGCAGAAACCGTCCTGGCCGTGCATTACCGCGAAATTACCCCGGCTGGAAACGTGGTGGGCGGCCCCATGTACTACATCAAAAACGGGCTGGGGGCCAAATGGGCCTGGATGGGAACAGCCTTTGCCATTTTTGGCGGCATCGCCTGCTTCGGCATCGGGAATATGACCCAGAGCAACGCCATTTCCGGTTCACTGGCCAACGCCTTCGGCATTTCCCCCACGCTCACGGCGTGTGTGATCTTTGTCCTGCTGGCCGTGGTCATTCTGGGCGGCGTCAGCCGTATCGGGGCAGTTTCCGGAAAAATCGTCCCGCTCATGGCTGCATTCTATATTGCCTGTTCCTTGATCATCATTGCCATGCACATTGAAGAAGTGCCGCACGTCTTCACCCTGATTGTTACGGAAGCATTCACCCCCACGGCAGCGCAGGGCGGCTTCCTCGGAGCCACAGTCTGGATGGCCATACGCTTCGGCATGGCCCGCGGCGTCTTTTCAAATGAAGCGGGCCTGGGCAGCGCGGCAATCGCCCACGCCACGGCCACCACGGAAAACCCGGTAGCCATGGGTTTTATCGGCATGCTTGGCACCTTCATCGACACCATCATTGTATGCAGCATGACGGCCTTCTCCATCCTTGTAACCGGCGTGTGGACAGAACCCGGCGCGAATGGAGCGGCCCTGACCTCTGAAGCTTTCAATGCCGTACTGCCCGGCGTGGGGGCCGTGCTGGTGACAATTTCGCTGGCCTTTTTCGCCTTCTCCACCATTCTGGGCTGGTGCGTCTACGGGGAACGCTGCTGGGTCTACTTACTGGGCGACAAGGCGCTCAAGCCTTTTCGCGTCATCTTCACCATCGTCGCGCCTATCGGAGCCGCTTCCCAGCTCAACACGGTATGGACGATTTCCGACACGTTCAACGCTCTTATGGCCATTCCCAACCTGATCGGCCTGCTGCTTCTGACGCCGGTTGTTCTCAAACTGGTCAGGGACGATGAAAAAAAGCTGGAAGAAGAGCTGAAAAATAAAGGACTGTAAAGCCTTTCGTTATCAAAATCCTGAGCTTTTCGGGTTTATGTATAAAAGCGCCGTTCGGAAGAACGGCGCTCGTCATCTGCACAGAGGCCAGCGGGCGGCGCTCAAATCGGGATTTGACTCCTTTATTTCTCCTTTTTTTCCACGCCCTGGCGCGGACAGAATTCCGCCATTTCGCAGTGCGCGCAATCGGGTTTGCGGGCATCGCAGACATCCCGTCCAAACCAGACCAGCCGATGGTTGACGTCCCCCCAGGTCGGCTGGGGGAACAGCCGCATAAGATCGCGCTCCACGCGTACCGGGTCTTCGTGCTCTGTCAGCCCAAGACGGTAGGAAATGCGTTTGACGTGGGTATCCACGGCCAGCCCTTCATTAATGCCGAAAGCTCCCCAAAGCACCACATTGGCGGTCTTGCGCGCCACGCCGGGCACCTGTATCAGTTCAGCCAGAGTATGGGGAACCTCGCCGCCGTGCATATCGACCACCCGCCGGGCCGCTCCCAGCAAATTTTTTGCCTTGCTGTGGTAAAAACCTGCGGAATGAATGACCTCTTCAACTTCTTCCTGCGTGGCGGAAAGCAAATCCGCCGGACGCGGCCAGCGCCGGAAAAACTCCGGGGTAATGGTATTCACCCGCGCGTCGGTACACTGAGCGGCCAGCACCGTCGCCACCAGCAATTCCCAGGCGTTTTCATGGGCAAGATGGGTTTTCGGCGCGGGGTACCGTACTTCAAGAAGATTCCATACCCGCGCGGCACGGGCTTTCAATTCCGTTTTGTCGGTCTTTTTTTTCGCCATGCCAAGTCTCCGAACCTATCTTCAGTTCTGGCGCAGATGCCTGCAAAAAACACGAACAAGCGGCGCGGCAACGTCTTGCTCCGCCTGGCGCGGTGAACACTTTCACGTTGAAGCTGCTCACGGGCATTTCAAGGCGGACATGCTTTAAACTGCCCGGACAGGCGCGCCGCACAGTTCATCATACACGGCCTTGTGCGCCGCACAGAACTTTTCCGGGGACAAGCGCTCCAGCACGGCCTTGCCGTTACAGCTCAGCCGCTTGCGCAGTTCTTCGCTCCGCATCACTTTCTGCATGGCATCGGCCAGTTCCACCGGAGTGGAAGGGGTAAAACGCAGAAAGGCCGTCTTGTCAGGGTCAAGTTCCTCGTGTCGCGGCAAAGAAGAAGCTATCACGGGCAAAGCGCGGGCCCATGCCTGCAAAAGCGCTTCGGTCTGTCCGCCGGCATCTTCCGCCGGAGAAATCACCGCATCACACCCGGCCATGACCTCGTTCAAATCCTGAGCGCCCATGAACGCAAGGTGCTCCGCAGTGCGCACCTCCTCCGCTTCGGCCAGGAGCGCGGCAATATCCGGCAAATCTCCCACTACCCGGACTTCCCAGGGAGAAGGTTCTTCCAAAACGCGCAGCCTGGCCATGGCAGAAAACAATGTGATCAGGCCGGCCCTCTCTCCGTCCTGCCCCATGACCATAAACACAAAATGCGGGGTATTGCCGTCCGCCCTCCCCTGCCGGGCGGGATGTCCGGCAGGCACAGGAAACGGAAGCTCTACAGGGCGGGATGTCCGGCTCTTTTTGACGGGCAGTGCCGCAGGCAGCACGCTCCGAATGAGCGGCGGCCTTTTCACGCCTTTCTCTCTTTCGCGCGGGGTCAACCACACCGCGCCGGAAGATGCGCGGGCTTTCAACTCTTCAGCCAGCAGTACCGACGGCGTTAAAAACGCATCTACTCTTCGCAGGGCTTTCACATGGGATCGCGCTGGTGTGGAAAGCAGCGCATCAAAAGTCAACACAAGCCAAAATGCTCTGGAACGGCGCAACCACGCGGCCTGCCCCAAGGCTTCAAACCCAAACAGATGGACAACGCGCACGGCGTACCGCGAAACAATACGCCGAAGAGCCAGGTACAGCCCCAATCCCGAAAGGCCTTCACGCAAGGTTTCAACGGGGAGCCCCCGTTCCGCGCATTCACGGGCAAGCGCGCTCCGGGCGAAGCAAAGCGTCACAGCGGAAAAATCCATACGCTTCAACCCTTCCGCAAGCAAAAGCGTTCTCTCCTTTGACAGAGAGAGGGAAGGCACGGACATCCCCGGCAGAGGCGCGGCATCAGGGCGCAAATCGATCAGTAGAACACACATTTGTGTACTATAAACGCCTTTGGCAGACTACACAAGATGCACATATGACGTCGCTCTGTTGCAGAATGGTGTTGAAGCCATCCTTGACCGCAGGAGGCGCGAGCGGATCGAGCATGGAGCGACGATCCCATCTCGCGCAACGCCATCAACACCGTTCCACAACAGAGCCTTCGGAGTGCTAGAGCATTTTATCATTGAAATGCTCTCGGAGTCGAGCGGAGCGAGGCTCCGCCGCTCCGACGGAGTAGCCGCAATTCACTTGCGGCGTTAAGCTCCGGCGGAGGCGTGAAACCTGCGCTCCAGAACATAGGATCCTGGTTGGCAGATACTTTCAATCGCAAAACGCTCTAAAAATGGAACACGTCAACCATCAGGGCGCTTTCTTCGCCATTCTGCGGCGGGAACACCCGAGCACGAACCTTGTCGCCCTTTTTCAGCTCGTCAATGCCCTTCCTGGATTCAGAGTGGAAAATATCCAGATAGACGTTTTCGACCAGAGTGCCCTCTCCCACAGAAATCTTCGCCATACTGCCGTCCTTGCGCTTGAGCTCAAATGTTTTGGCCTTGAGATCAACGCTCTCCACTATACCGCGTTCGGTAAGCAGCAGCGGAAAGGTGACAACAATGTCAGCAGAGGGAATAATGGTAACGGTAGCTTCACCCACAGCTTCGGGCAGAGCTGCTTCGGCCCTGGTCTTGGGGGCGGGAGCCTTATTCGCCACCACAGTTTTGTTCGCCTCGGCGGCAAAAGCGGGCGCGGACGCAAATGCGCATGCACAGACCAGGCACAATGATGCGCCCGCGAGAACCGACAGTTTGGACTTCATGATAACCTCTCAAGTTCAGGACTCGAGAAGCGGCGTGCCTCCGGCCAGCAAGGCGTCATGCAGTGCGGATCGGAGCCCGCGGCCCGCCGGGCCGGGATGCCCGCTTCCCACGGTTTTGCCCTCGTAGCGCGTGACGGCCACGCACTCCGGGCCCGTTCCGAATATCAGGATTTCCGAAGCCGCGTACAGTATGTCTTCCGTTATATCGGTGATTATCACTTCCATCATGCTCTTGGCAATTTCCATGGCCAACAGAGCCGTGGTTCCCGGCAATGCGTGCGTGAAACGGGGCATCAACAAGCGCCCTTCCCTGTCAATCACGCCCACGTTGGCAATAGCGGCCTCGGCAAGGAAGTTGTTTTCATCAAAGGAAAAGCTCACATCCACGCCGCGCTCCCGCGCCTCGCGGGTCATAAGCGCGTTCGGCAGATAATTGGTAGATTTTATCGCGGCCAACCAGGCCTGCTTGGCCGGGATGGCGCTGCGGCACGCGGCAAGCCCCTTTTCCCAAAAAGACTCAGGTAACGGACGGCTGCGCGTCACAATGACAAAAAAACTGCTTTCAGGGCATTCGGCGGGGTCCACCCCCATGCCGCCGGGGCCGCGCCCCAGCAGAACCTTGACCGCGCAATGATCTTCCCCCGCGGCGGAAGCCGTACCCAGCACGATGCCGCGCAGTTCATCCCATCCGCAGGGCGGGACAAGCCCCAGTACAGCACAAGAGCGGCGCAAACGTTCAAGATGGGCGTCCAGTTCCAGAATCCGCCTTTCCGTGACATGAAGGCTTTCAAATACTCCGTCGCCCCGGTGCACCATGTGATCATCCAGAGGCAGCAGCATGAGACGGGGTTCACGGCACAACGCGCCCAAGCGATGATCATAAAAAACCAGAACCTTGTCTTCTCCCGGCCGGGGGAGCGCGCGCAAACGCCCGCTCCATTCTTCCGCATCCAACTCCTTCAATTTTTTCATGACCTGTGCCTCCTGTTGCGCCCGCTTGCGGGACGATTTTTTTCACCGTAGCGCCGCTTCAATCGTGGGGCAAGACCCGGATTCATCCCTCGCTTTGCTGTGGAATTGTGTTGAACATACCCTTGACCGCCAAAGCGCAGTTGAACTTGCGCTTCAAAAATGATACGAAAATATCCAATAAATGATGCGGAAAAAGACGGAACCATGATGACCAAGCGCCAAGACGCCATTCTTGCCTGGTTAAAACACCAGGGCACTTGTTCGCGAGACGCCATTGCCGACGCTCTGAATAACCTTGGGCAAACATGCTCCAAGGCAACACTGCTGCGGGATCTGCACCACCTCACTTCCGCCGGGCTGATAGAAAAATCAGGAACGGGCAAGGCGACGCGTTACGCGCTCAGTCTCCGCTCAACTTTAACCCTGCCCCTTGATATCCAGGCCTATTTCAGCAAAGAGCCCGATGAGCGCAAACTGTGCAGCGAATACTTCAATTTTGCTCTTTTTCAGAAACTGCATCATCTCTTAACAGAAGATGAAATTGCGGAAATGACGGCATTGAACGACCTTTTCAGGCAGAAAAAGGCTCGTCTGACTCCCCGGCTTCTGCAAAAGGAATTGGAACGGCTGACGGTGGAACTCGCCTGGAAGTCTTCAAGGATTGAAGGCAATACGTATACGCTGCTGGATACAGAACGCCTGCTCAAGGAGCATATCACAGCAGCAGGAAAAACAGCCGAAGAAGCACAAATGCTCCTCAACCATAAAAAGGCGCTGGATTATGTGCTGGAAAAACCGGCTCATTATAAGAAAATCACGGTTTCAAAAATCATAGAACTGCACAGTCTGCTGACAAATGGTCTTCATGTCGCGTCAGGAATCCGCACCGGCATGGTCGGTATTGTGGGCACGAATTATCGCCCTCTGGATAATCAGTTCCAGATCAGGGACGCCCTGGAACAACTGACGACAATGCTTAACCAGACAGCCAATGCCATAGAAAAGGCCCTGCTCGCCGTATTGATGATTTCCTACATTCAACCCTTTGAAGACGGCAACAGGCGAACCTCACGCATTCTCGGCAACGCTGTTCTTCTGGCCGATGACTTCTGTCCCCTCTCCTACCGCAGTGTCGACGAAATCGAATACAAAAAAGCCATTATCCTGTTTTATGAGCAGAATAACATCTTCTCCTTCAAAAAGCTCTTTCTTGAGCAATTCAGAATGGCGGTGGATACGTATTTTTAACGCAGGCTCTGTTATAAGGTTGGTTCTCAACCCCACGCTTAAATAGAGCCTTAACGCAACATTCCCCCGCGGCAAATGCCGCGGGGGAATGTATAAACCGTAACTTTCTGTTTTTTTTACAGGTAATTCATCAGACTGAGCTGCATGATCATGGAGGAAGACTGGAGCACGGACTGATACGACATCTGCTGTCGGGCCAGTCTGGCTATAAGCTCCGTCAGATCCACGTCTTCAATGGCGCTTACGCGGTCTTCCATGTCGAACCGGCTTCCCTCAAGGATATTGAGATTCAGCTCGGCCCGCTGTTCCTTGCCGCCCACGGCGGCAAGGCTGGTCAGAAGTCCCTCGGACGCGGCCTTCAGATTGGCCAGCGCCTCCTGACTGCCGGACTGAACGCCCGTTTCCGCCCATACCAGAAATTCGGATACCGTCTCGAAAATATTTTTGGCGCTGCCGCCCATGGCCGCTATGGGGCCGCGTCCGTCCGGAGGCGTGTACAGGCCGCCGAAGATATCCTTGCCCGCGTTGGTCACCGTGAGAAATTCGCCTTCCGCGATTTCCAGCCCCTGATTCGCGCGTTGCGGGCGCACCACAAACTGCTGCCCCGCGGCCAGTTCCTTCGCGGTTACGTCCAGATAGCCGCCGGGCACATTGAGGCGCACCTTGCCGTCAGAATGGGTGCTGGCCGTGCCCGTCTGCCAGGTAACGCCGTTGTCCGTGCTGTAGGAGAATCGCACCGTGCCGTCCGTTCCGGGGTAGACGGCCTCGTCCAGCCGGATGCGCACGTCCTTGTCGAAGTTGCCGTGCGCGGATGTCTTGGTGACAGTGCTGGGACCGTAGCTGTCCACCTTGGGCTCGGGATCATTGTCGTCGCCGTTATAATAGGCCGCTTCGCGGATAAACAGCATGGAGCCGTTGTCGCGGGCCGTGGCTTCGTCCGGGTCGTAGGCTTCCACGACAACTTTCGGGTTGTCGGGTATCGTGACCTCCACGCCGTCAAGCTCAAGCTTTGTTCCGCCCGCAGGGAGCGTCTTGGTCACCCAGGTTTCGCCTCCGTCCTTCGAATACTCGTAGTTAAGCTCGGTTCCACCTAATATACCACCGCCGGAACCCGGAACATATACATCGTTGATTTTATCAGGGGGAAAGCGCACCATGATCGTGGTGTCGGAAGAGCCGGAAACCTTCCATACGGGGGTTACATCCGAATCAACAAACACTTTTCCGAGATTCAATTTCGTATCGGCAGCATTAAGCAAGGATGTTTTGTCCGGACTTACACCATCGGAAGAGGTGATTTGAATATCATCCGTGCCAAACACCTTATCTTTTACTAAAGATACCGTAACCCCCTCAAGGTTTACGCTGGTCGTGCCGGCCTTCAGGGTGGCTTCCTTCCAAGACGTGCCGTCTGTGGAGTACCGGAATTTTATTTCATCCGTCCCCACTGTCTTTCCAACATTTTTGTCGAAGTCCAGTTGAAGGTCAACGTCATTCTTTTCTTTCGTCTTCGTATTGGAATCAGTAACCGCCAGCCCTATTTCATACGGCGTGCTGGCGGTCTTGTGCCCGGCGAACAGATGTTCGTCCCCGTACTGGGTATTGGCGATATTCACCAGCTGCTTGAAAAGCTGGCGGATCTCGTAACTGGTCTGTTTGCGGTTCTCGCTGGTCACTGTGCCGGTGGCGAGTTGTTCCGCCTTTTCCTGCAAGGAAGACAGGATGGTCTGAGCCTGGGTCAGGGCGCTGTCCGTACTGCGCAGCCAGGCAACGGCGTCCTTGGAATTGCTCTCATACTGTTCGTTGCGCGTGATGGCGGCACGGTAGTTGAGCACACGGGCCATGCCCACCGGATCGTCCGAGGGCCGGTTTATCTTCTTCTGCGAGGAACTCTGAATATTACTTTCCATGTAGTTGGAAAGCGTGCGGTTCATGTTGCTCACAAAGCTGTTGTACATGGTACGCTGGGCGACGCGCATGATCGTCTCCTTATAATTTACTGCTTGAGTCCGAGTATGGTTTCCAGCATCTGGTCGGCGGTGGTGATAAGCTTGGCCGCGGCGGTATAGGAATGCTGGAACTTGATCAGGTTGGTCATTTCCTCGTCCAGGTTCACGCCGGAAATGGACGCGGACTGCGTATCAAGGTCTTCCGCCAACGAGGTGTTGTACGAGTTATTGAACATGGCGGTCTGCGTTTCAGAGCCTACCAGCCCCACCAGAGAGGCATAATAACCGGTGATGGAGGTATTGCTGTTCTCCCACATGGTGGAGATGGTCAGATCCTTGGTGGCGAGCTGAGCGATACGCGCGGCAATGATGCCGTCGCCCTCGTTGCCTTCGCTCATGCCGTCCACGCTGTGCGCGTTGACGTACTGCGGATTCTTGAGCAGCAAGGGGTTAAGGCTGATGTCCGCCGCTCCGGCCCCCTGGAAAAAGGTGTTCAGACCCAGTGCGGCCATAAGGCCGGTGGAATCCGCACCCATCTTGAACGTGTAGCCGTCCGCGACTTCGACATGCAGCTTGCCGCCCTGAATGGTGGCGGAGAGCTTGCCCGGATAGCTGGCGTTGATGGCGGTTGCGACATCCTGCAAGGTGTGATGTTCGGGGTCAAAATTGGGGCCGTGAGGCCCGGAGAAGGTCAGGGGGATACCGGTATCAAGGCTCTGTCCGGTAGCCGCGTCATAAAAGTACACGCTCAGGCTGCCGCTTGTGAGTTTGTCCTTGTATGCGAGAGAGGAAAAGGGGCTGCCCAGCGGCTCGCCGATGTCGTCCACGCCGTAGGTACCCTGCATATTGGTCAGCGCTTCAAGGCCCGAACCCTGCGAATGCAGAGCGTTGACTTCCCATATCAGGGTGTTGGTCATGGCGTCCAGCTTGTCCTGATAGCGCCCCACATGGTAGTCGCGCACGCTGAAATAGGCGGCCAGCTTGCCCCCGCCGATGCGGTCGGGGTTGTCTTCACCGCTGTCGAAACTCTGGGGCGTGATGTTCAGCGGTTCACGGGTGGGAGAACACCACTGCACGCTGGTTTTGGGGATGATGGTAAACTTGTCGCCGGGCATGAGCGTCGCGCTGGAACCGTCGGGATTGGCAAAGGAGATTTCCAGGTTCTTGACCTTGATGCTTTCGCCCGCCGGAGGAACGTCAAAAACGGAAATCTGGCCGTTTTCATCGCGCAGCCAGCTCTGCCCGCCGTCCAGCGAGACGCGGAACCTGTTGCCTTCCAGCATTTCCAGCGTGTACTCATGGGAATCGGAACCGGAGAACGTCAGTTCTCCGTCAAAGTTCTGGCACTGCTTTTCATAGTAGGGAGCCGCAACCCGAAGGGAATATTCCGCTTCGCCCTGCAACAACGGCTGGCCAGCGGCCGTAAACAGCTGGAAGTCGCGCGGGCCGTTGTCCACCACGCGCACATCGATCAGTTCCGAAATCCTGCGCACCAGCTTGTCACGTTCGTCATACAGACTGTTGGGCGTATTCACGCCCTCCACATAGGAAGCCGATATCTGCTTGTTGAGCTTGCGCAGGCTGTTCAGGTACGTGTTGACCTGCTCGACGCTCTGATTGATGTAGTCGTCCATCTCGTGCCGGACGTTGGACAACGTGTCGTTGGCGTTGCGGATAAGCTTGGCCAGGTTGTCGGCCTGGGTCAGCAGGTTCTGGCGGGTGGCCTCATCTTCCGGCTTGCCCGCCAGCTTGTTCCACGAGGCGAAAAAGGTGGAGAGCTGGGCGCTGATGCCCTCGGTATTGGCTTCGTTGAAGATGCTCTGCACACTCTGAAGCACGGTGGACTGCTCAGACCAGCGCTGCTGCTGGGTGAAGCGGTTGAGGTAGGCGTTTTCCACAAAGCGGTTGAAGTTGCGGTAAATCTCGGCGGCATAGACCCCCTGACCGATCTGCCCGGGACGGGAATCCTGCGGACGCAGATCATCAAAGCGGACACTCTGCCTGCTGTACCCCTCGGTATCCACGTTGGCGATGTTGTTGCCGGTGACGCCGAGAGCCGTCTGATTGGCGAAGAGAGCGCTGTTGCCGATGCCGAGAAGCGTATTGACTGCCATGATTGACCTCGAAAAACTTTTCTACCGCGCGCGGCTGCCCGCCGGGCGCAACATTTCAACCCCAAAACCGCTCGAACACTTTCCGGAGCGCCGCGCTCTACAGACGGGCATTGAGCAGGGCCGCATCCGGCCGCACCTGAGCATATGCTCCCGCGCGATCATAGGTCTGACGCTGGGGAGGCAGCAGCCGCTTGTGCAGATAATCCATGAGTTCCTTGCTCTGATCCATGAGCCCCAGAGAAAGCTGTGTGTTGCGCGTGGCCTGGCGGGCACAGAGCTGTTCCAAATCGTCAATAATTTCCCACATTTCACGCAATGCGGCAGCCTTGTTGGGGCCGTCGCCGCCTTCTCCCGCGTCGCTCTGTTCGAGCAGATCCGCATAGTCGCGCACCTTTCCCCCGCCCAGACGACGCAGCGTGCTTTCCTTTTCTCCGGCGAGCTGACGCAGCAGCTCGTGAATGGAAAATTCCTGCGCCATAATCGCGTCGGTATCCCGCTTTACGAGAAGGGAAAATTCTTCCTCCAGCAGGGAGGAAAGCAGTTTCAGGGCCCTGGCCTGACGGTCAAGATTGCCGAGTATAACGTCGTACATCGTGTATCCCTTTCCGGAGTTACCGGGCGTCGGCAAGCAGTGTATTTCCTTGCCGGATCAGGGGTTCAGGGTTCAGAGCAAGGTCGCCCCGGCGAACTTCAAAGTGCACATGCGTGCCGGAAGCGCGACCGCTCGATCCGGCTTGTGCAAGTTCCGTGCCTGTGCTGACAGTTTGCCCGACCCGCACTTCAAGCGAGCGGTTATGCCCATAAAAGGTGCGTAACCCGTCGCCGTGATCCACTACCACCAGATTGCCGAGTTCGGGGTGTTTCCCCGCAAAGCTTACCACACCGCCCCGAGCCGCGCGCACGGCCTCGCCCGGCCCGGCCTTGATGTCCACCCCCGCGTGCCAGGAGCGCCGCCCGGTAAAGGGGTCAACCCGCCAGCCGAACCCGGAGCTGATGTCGCCGGATACGGGAGCTTCCAGGCTGCCCCGCTCCGGAGCGGGATTGCCCAGCGCCACAGCCTCGCGCACCGTTTCCGGCGCGGACAGCGCAGGGCCGCCGGATTGCACGGGGGCGGTCATGTCCGGCAGTCCGGAAGAAACGGGATATGATCCGGCCAATGCCGTCATGGTTGTATTGGCCGACGCGAGGGAAGGCCGCCCGGCCCTGGTCATGGGCACGGCGAAATTGACCGCTTCGGAGCGGGAGGCGTAGAGAGGGTTGCTGAAGCGCGAAGGAACGAAGCGCGGCTGAATGCCCGCCAGAGGATCCGCCGGCCCCCTGTCCGCCTCCGCTCTTTCAGGCGAGGGGGCGCTGTCGGCAAGCGGCACGGAAACGGGCTGCGCCGCGGGCGCGGCGGCACGCGCCGGTTCCGCCTCATAGGGGCTTGCGCTGGAAATGGTGCGGGCGGGAACGGGGCGCTGGGCCTCGCGCATGGCCTGGAGCATTTTTTCCGCGCCCGCGCCGCGCTGATTGGGCGGGAGGTTGGTTTGATACCTTACCCGGATCACCGTGGGAGCAGCCTGCGCTTCGGATGCGGCGGCGTTTTGCGCACGCGGAGTCTCCGGCCTGCCGGATACGGAATCGGGCGCGGCTCCATGCGAGGGCGCCTCGCCCTTCATCTGCTGAAGAGTAAGACGGGGATTGGATGCGGACGCCAGAGACACATGAACATCCCCGCGGCCCGCGGGCTGCCGCGTTCGGGCCGGAGCCGCGGGAAGCCGCCACCGTGTTCCGGAGTTCGTCAAGAGTTTGACGCACGGGATCATTCGCCGGAATGCCGGATGCCGGAACTGCCGCCGCCTCTTGCGTTCCTCTCTCCATGTTTCCGGCGGCAGGCGCGGAAGAAACTTCCGCGCGCGCTGGCAACGCTCCGGGGAGCATTTCCGCAGCCTGTTCCACTGCTGCGCCCCCGGCGCCTTCCGCCGGAGCCTCACCGTCATAAATGGACGGCATGGCGGGATTCGCCGGGGAAGAGCGCTTTTCGGCCGCGCGAGTGAACACTCCCGCCGGGGAAGATTCGGAGAAGTCCGCCACAGTGGAGGCTGCATCCGTTCC
>CAJTSU010000041.1:13315-22904 GCA_910579055.1 uncultured Mailhella sp.
TGTTGCTGTCGGCAGACGGCAGCAACGGAGCAGGCTGAACGTTCAGCGCCGTGCGGCGCGGCGGACTGATCCGGGAAGCTTCGCCCATATTGGCGTCGTTGCGGCTCATCTGCGCCATCATCATGTCCGCAAGGCCGATGCCGCCCGCGTTGGCGACGCTTTTGGCGAGTTCCTGATCGTACATGGACATCCAGAACTCTTCTTCCTTGCTCTTCATCAGCCCTTCCTTGGGAAGGGTAGCGCGCATCTGTTCCCACATCTTCTGGATGAAGATTGATTCAAAGCCTTCACAGGCCTGACGCATCTTCGCGCGTTTGGCTTCATCGTCAGCCCCGCCCTGCGCCAGATTTTCCGCCATGCCGCGCCGGGCGGCAAGCTCCTGCTGTTCCGCCGCGCCAAGGGCGAGACGGGGGTCTATTCCGCTTTCCATATTAAATAACCTCCAAATCCGCGTACAGGGAGCCGGAAGCCTTGAGATTCTTCAGAATGGAAATGAGATCGCGCGGGGCCGCGCCTATGGCATTGAGCCCGTCCACAAGCTCCTGAAGCGTGGCGCCTTCCACAAGATTGAGGTGACGGTTTTCTTCACGGGTTTCAATGTCCGTGGCAGGCGTGACCACGGTAGTGCCGTTGCTGAAGGGGCCGGGCTGGGAAACCTGGGCGCTCTCCTGCACCGTTACCTGAAGATTGCCATGAGCCACGGCCACACGGGCGATGCGCACATCGCGCCCGATGACGATAGTGCCGGTTTTTTCATCCACCACGACCTTGGCCCGGTTTTCCGGCGTGACTTCCAGATTTTCCACCGTGGCCAGCAGCGGCACAAGGTTCCCCTGATAGGCCGAAGGAACCCGGATTCGTATTGTGCTGATATCCGGCGCGCTGGCGTACTGGCCGCCCATGCTCTTGTTCAGGCGCTCCACAACCTGCTGAGTGGTGGAAAAGTCGGCAATCTGCATGTTCAGCGTGAGTTCCTGCTGTGAATTGAAGCTGAAGGGCACTTCACGTTCCACAATGGCCCCGCCGGGAATACTCGCCACCGTAGTCGTATTCTTCTGGGAGCGGGCAGCCGCGCCGGTGGCGGAATAGCCGCCCACAATGATCGCCCCCTGGGCCAGCGCGTAGATCTTCCCGTCCACCCCCTTGAGCGGCGTCTGGAGCAGCACGCCGCCCTGAAGGCTGGTGGCGCTGCCGATACTGGACACGGTGACGTCAATATTGGACCCCGCCTTGGCCGATACCGGAAGGTTCGCCGTAACCATGACCGAGGCCACGTTGCCCGCCTTCAGGTTGCGGCTGTCCACAGCCACGCCCATGCGTTCCATCATGTTTACCAGAGTTTCCCTGGTGAAGCTGTCCTTGGTGTCTCCAGTATTTCCCAGACCCACCACAAGGCCGTACCCCACGAGCTGGTTACTGCGCACGCCGGAAAACGTGGCAATATCCTTGATGCGTACAGCCTCGGCCGAGCCGGGGAATACGAGGGGAAGCGCAAGACACAGCGCGCTGAAGGCGACAACAATTCCGGATGCGAAACCGGGGCGGCGCGTCATGATCATGACATTGCACTCCTGATAAAAATACCTGCAAATACGCAAGGTTAGTAACATTTACAGCCCGGAGGAAATTCCAGAACCTCCTCCGTGTGGAGTGCTATGCGAAGACCGTGCCAAAACAGGCGGCAATCCCAACCACCTGCCGCTCCGCCCCCTGTCAGGTAAACGATTGAATGGCCCCAAAGGGCGAAGATGACGCGGCCAGCTTTTCCCTATACCCCACAGGGGAAAGCTGGCCTGTTTTTTCTGGAATCGTTCTCTGATTGTAAAAACGAATGGCTCTGTTTCAGCATAGTGTTGAAACTATTCTTGACCACCGCAGGCGCGAACGTAGCGAACATGGAGCGACGCCCCCGCTGCATGGTCATGCGGCATAGAGCGGAGGCATGGAGTGCGAGCGCGGCGTTCTCCGCGCAAAACGCAAGCGAGAGCGAGTATCGGCAAAGCCGATCGAACGTCATCAGGAGGTCGCGGAACGCAGCCTTTGGGCGGCGCAGCCGCACGAAGGCGCAAGGGATCCGGCCGTGGACATATATTGCTTTATCTCTGCTGTCGCCATTCGCAAGCTCCTTCGTCGCCTCACGACTGCCGTTGCGGCAATGAATATTGCCGCCTGTGCCGTAGTAAAAATACACATCACGCACAGCGTCATCAATGCAGTTCTACTACTGAACCAAACAAATATGTTCTTCCACCAAAGCAACTACCTCGTCTTTATTCATCACCCGATGTCCGGCAAATGCCTCGGTCTTCAGATGAGAAAGGAACGATTCCACACAAGCATTATCCAAGCAGTTCCCTTTAATGCGAGCTTTATAATCGATCTCCATCCTAATGCGAGCAATATAGTTGAATTAGCTACCTGTGTATGTGCCCGCTGGAAAATAGAAAATGAGACTTTTAATGTGCTCAAGAATAAAAGCTATCATCTTGAACACAACTTTGGCTATGGCAAGCAGACTCTTTCCAGTGTGCTGGTTGCGCTGAACCTCATTGCCTTTAGCCTTCACGCGGCATGTGATGCCTGTGAACCCGATTGGCAAAAAGCAAGAGAAATATGCGGCGTGCGAAACAGAATATTTAATATCCTCTGGAGTTTGACGGCATACCTTGGGTTTCCAACATGGCGCGCTTTTCTGAAAATGGTAGCCACAAGCCGTCCACCGCCCCCTTGAAAATTTTGGCAAAAAACGACTGAAAAGTGCTCGTCTAAACAAAATGAGAATTGCTGGGGGTATATCATTGCACCTTTCTGACGGGGGGCAGAAGTTTTTATGAAGCGGACGCTCTGAATTGTCAAAAAGAGATTGCCGGGAAAGCAATAAAAAAGGAACGTATTACGTTCTGACTATGAAGGGCAACCATCCTGAGAGACACACAATGAAATCAAGCTCTATATGGATGTTTTTGCGCAAGGTACAGCGCCAGCTATCGAAACTGATTATGAAAAAGTTCATGGACGCATAGAGCAAAGAGGATTTTGGCTGAAGACAGAAATTGACTGGTTGGAATCCAAAGATGATTGGCCGGGGCTCAAAAGCCTTGCATGGTGGAAGGGACACGGGAATCCCCATATGGAGCCTTACAGAGCACCACATGCCGTTATTACATAAGCAGTTTTGAAAAAAAGGATACTGGTAAGGTGGCGGATGCGATATGCGGACATTAGCTTGGATGATAGTGAGAGATGAGTTGTCAAGAGGAAATTTTTTCGCTATGAAATACTGTTCAGTGCAGGTTTCTTCATGAAAAGTAGCCCCGAATCAACACTGTGTTCTTCCTCTGTCACCCTGTCCGCTGTGGATTTTTTCTGCGGGGCCGGAGGCATGACTAATGGGCTTCGTCTAGCGGGCATTCATGTGCTCGCGGGAATCGATAATGAGGAACAGTGCAGACAATCTTACGAACATAATAATAAGCCTGCAAAATTTCTTGGTTACGACGTTGCAAAACTCAGCTGTGAACATCTGGATCAGGAGCTGAATCTTAAAGTTGACGATCCGTTTCTTGTGTTTGCTGGATGCAGCCCCTGCCAATATTGGAGCAAGATTCAGACTTCACGGAAAAAAAATGAATCAACGGCCTTTTTGTTGAAAGAATTCCAACGTTTTGTGCAATTCTTTCTCCCGGGGTTTATCATTATAGAAAACGTTCCCGGCCTGATGACCAATGCTCAAAGTTATCTTCCTTGTTTTTTGAAGTTTTTAAAGGAAAATGGTTATAGCTATGCGCATAATGTCATCAACGCCCAGTTCTATGGCGTACCGCAGCACAGACGTCGCTATCTGTTGATTGCCTCCCGACATGTTTCCGCAGTGTCTTTGCCTGCTCCTGAGAAAAAAATCCGCGATGTTGCTTCCGTGCTTGGAGTAACTAACGGCTTTCCTTCCATTCCAGCGGGGCATATCGATACCACTGCATTCATGCATACTGCGGCGGCGCTTTCTGAAAAGAATCTGCGGCGTATCCGCATGACACCTCATGACGGCGGTACGAGAACAGCTTGGAAGGATGATCCCGAATTGCAGATCAATGCCTACCGAAGAAAGGATGAATGTTTTCTGGATGTGTACGGTCGCATGTTCTGGAAAAAGCCTGCCCCCACCATTACCACCCGTTTCAATAGCCTTTCCAACGGACGTTTCGGGCACCCTGATGAAGACAGGGCTATTTCCCTGCGTGAAGGAGCGGTGCTGCAGAGTTTTTCCCTTGATTATCAATTTATTTCTTCCAATATGAATGCCGTTGCCCGTCAGATAGGCAACGCCGTCCCCCCTGAGCTTGCAAAGCGAATAGGGCAACATCTTCTGAGGATGGTAGCACATGGCAACGTTTAAAACACGAGCCCGGGCACTTGATATGCTCGGCCGTCAGCAGATTGCCGGTCTACCCACGGCCATCAGCGAACTTTTTAAAAACGCTCATGATGCCTATGCCGACCACGCGGAAATCGATTACTACCGTACCGATGGCCTTTTCGTTCTGCGTGACGACGGCTTGGGTATGACGAAAGAAGAATTTTTTCAGCGCTGGCTTACCCTTGGCACGGAAAGTAAGATGCGGGTCAAAGGTGTCGTACCTCCTCCTTCGGCCCCGGATAAGACCCCCCGCCCCATGCTGGGAGAAAAAGGCGTGGGCAGACTTGCCATTGCCATCATCGGCCCTCAGGTGTTGGTTCTTTCCCGTGCGGTACGCAAGGAGAAAAGGCACGATCTTGTTGCGGCGTTCATTCACTGGGGACTGTTTGAATGTCCTGGTCTCGACTTAGACGACATAGAAATTCCTGTACGGCTCTTCTCTGGAAGTACGATGCCTTCCCGGGAGGAAATCAGGGACATGGTGAATGTCGTCCGCCGCAATGTCGAACGTCTGAAAAATCGTATTCCTGAAGAGAATGCCCGAGCGATCCTGACGGATCTGGAAAATTTTGACATCGACCCGCAGGAAATAGATGCCTATGTTCCTTCGCTCTGCCTTACCGGAGAAGGGCACGGCACACACTTCATCATCAGCCCAGCATCGGAGATTCTGCAGCAGGATATTGATGCCCAAAATGTCGACGGGGCCACAAATCTTGTCCGGATGCTGGGCGGCTTTACCAATACCATGACGCCGGGGCATGCAGAGCCTGTCATTCAGGTGGCGTTTCGGGACCATAAGACGGATGACGACCCGGGAAAAAATCTCATTGACCCCGAGCAGTTTTTTACGCCGAAGGAATTTTTGAATGCGGATCACCGTATTTGCGGTGACTTTGATGAGTACGGACAGTTTAAAGGCACGGTGGAGGTGTACGGCAAGACGTATCAGGGCCATGTCATTTCCTGGAAGAACGGTCGCGGCCTGCCTACCCGCTGTGGTCCGTTCCGCATCGAGTTTGCCAATGTACAGGGAATGCAAAGGGAAACTTTATTATCGATTGAGGATTGGGGAGATTTAATTCAGAAGATGAATGCATATGGCGGTCTTTATATTTATCGAGATGGTATACGCATTCTTCCCTATGGGAATACGGATTATGACTGGATTGACATAGAAAAAAATAGAACAAAAAGTGCCAAATATTACTTTTTTTCTTTCCGACGTATGTTCGGTGTGGTAACTATCAGCCGGGAGAAAAATACAAATCTTGTGGAAAAGGCCGGGCGTGAAGGTTTTCGTGAAAATGAAGCCTATCGGCAGTTTCGTGATATTCTAAAGAACTTTTTTTTACAGCTGGCAGCTGATTTCTTTAGAGAAGATTCTTCAGATACTTATTTTTTAGAAATGAAAGAGGAACTTACTCGAAGAGATGAAATCCGCAAAAAACGAGAAAAGCTAGCGAAAGGAAAACGTGAAAAATTAGCGAAGGAGCTGGAGCAGTTTTTCAGGGGCTATGATAACAGTGGGCCGCATGATTCCATAAAAAATATTCTTACGGAAGTAAAAACAGAACTTTACGCTCTTGCTCATGAAAGTGACGCATATTTGGCTGCAGAAAAGTTTTTGCAGATAGAAGAGGACGCACGCAAGCAGATAGATACTCTTGAGGATAAGTATCGCATTATCCGACCACGTGGAGTGGGACTTACGAAGCGTCTGGAAAAAGAGTGGAATGTCTACACGGAAGCCTTTGCGAATTTACAGCGCTCTGTTTTTGATGCTGCGCGTCGAGAACTAGAACAGCTGATAAGTAGTGAGGCTCAACAGGCCAGGGTATTACTTGACCGAAGAATTAGGGTAAAGCGAGCCATTGATTCTCTTTCCGAAGAAACACGGAAGACCACAGCTCAAGAAAAAAAGTCGACGACGGAAACAGCTGACGAAGTATTGCAGAAAGTCGTTGCGGAGACAAAAGCGAGTGCAAAACGTATAGCTGTTGTTCTGGCTGCGGTCTCCTCCGATTTTGCCAGACTTGATATTTCCAGGATGACGGATAGCGAAGTCGTGGAGTCCCGTACCCGTCTGGAACAGCGTCTGATAGACACCCGCCAGAAAGAATGTGACCGGCTTCAGTCCATTCGCGGACAGCTAGAAGCGGTGGACGTGAAAGGCGGCGGGCTGTTGGATCAGATAGAAGCGGTGGAACAGCGCGCCGTTGAACTGGAAGCACAGGCAGGGCTGGATCTTCAGCTGACGCAACTAGGGATGGCCATAGAAATCATCAACCACGAATTTAATGCCAGTATTTTGGCCGTGCGCGATAACCTGCGCAGGCTTAAAAGCTGGGCGGACGTCAACCCTAGTCTGGAACAGCTGTATCAGAACATCAGGAACAGCTTTGACCATCTCGATGGATATCTCGGGCTTTTTACCCCGTTGCATCGGCGACTGTACAGAAAGGCAATCGTTATCCGGGGAACGGACATCTACGCATTTCTGTCCGACCTTTTTCAAGAACGTTTTAACCGTCATCAGGTACAGCTCGTTGCTACGCCTGCCTTCGAGAAGACAGAAATTATGGGCTACCCCTCATCGTTCTATCCGGTTTTCGTCAATCTGGTGGACAATGCCATATTCTGGGTAAAAGACAGACCGGAACGGGTCATTACTCTAGGAGCTCTGGACGGCGGTGTGCTTACCGTTCGAGATACCGGCCCGGGCATACCCCTGCGTGACCGGGAATCGGTATTTGAGCTGGGCTTCTCTCGTAAGCCGGGCGGGCGCGGCATGGGCTTATATATTTCTAGGGAGGTTCTGCGTAAAATCGATTACGACTTGAAACTTTATCCTTCCGAATCCGGCACTGAATTTTATATTCTCCCCCATAAAGATAAGGAAGAAAGCATATGACGAGCTTTGCGACGCGTTCTGAGGATGCCCTGAAGCATTTTTTGCGTACGGCTGTTGTAGTGGACGATCGAGTATCGTCTATATCTAAAGAAAATGTTTCAGTATTAAAGACGCCGTCGAGAGGTATAAAGACGGATATAGCTACTGTATCGACGTCAGGAGATTCTCAAGATAGAGGAGTTGATGGTACTGCTCTTGTCGAAGCTTTCTTAAAAGAAGATATTCTTTGTACGGTCTTGGAACGTCGTTCCGGACTGGAAGATGATGAAAAAATTCCGATAGCTGATATTTTTGTTTTGGACTGGATGTTTGGTGATACAGGTGGAAAAGCTGTAGCGTGCATAAAAAAATGTACTGTCGACCATCCTCATGCTGTCCATCTTATTTGTATATATACTTCTGAGCCAGATATTTCAAAGATTTCAAAAAAAATTAAAGAAGATTTTCCTGGTGTTATAGGTATTGAAAGTAATAATATTTTTAAAATAAATAATACATATATTGTCATTTTAAAAAAGAAAACCTTTAGTAATATTCATGAAGGGGTAGCTCCTTTTAAAGAGATAAAAGAAGAAGATTTGCCGAAAGAATTAATAAAAATATTTTCTGCATTAACTGGAGGATTGCTTTCTAATGCTGTGCTTCATGCACTTAGTGTAATTAGAGATAATACATACACTGTCCTTAGTCGTTTTCCTTCCTCGTTGGATCCGGCATTTTTATCCCATAGAGTCTATTCTAATCCATGTGAAGATACAGAACAACATATTATTCCTTTAATATGCTCAGAAATAAGTAGTATTCTTACTCAGGAAAAAATATCTGAACACTTGAATATCGATGCTATAAACGCTTGGATTGCTGCAGATAATACACCTCATCAGAATCCTCAAGCTCTTTGCATAGAAAGAGGAAAAAATATTGATAATTATATATCTAATTTTTTGATTAATGGAATAAAAGAAATAGAAAAAATACCCAATATGCCTAAAACCATAAAAAAAAGTATATTAAATATTAGAGAGTCTACTATGACGAGCTACTGGGGGTCAGATACCCCCACCAAATCAGATGTTGAACTTGCAATGCTTATGTCATGTGAATATATGTATTCTGAAAATAGTCCTATGTTAAAATCGGGAACAATCGTTTCTGATCCAAATAGCGATTATTATATATGTATTCAACCTCCTTGTGATTGTGTAAGGATAGATAATAAACGTCCATTTATTTTTGCTCCACTTATTTCAATTGAAGATACAGACTATTTAAAAAATAAAAATTTTAATTTAGCATGTATTATAAAAGATAAAATTAAGTATTTTAAATATGTATATAAACCGTATGAAATAAAATCGATAACATTTTCTCCTGATAAACATAATGGCAACATATACACTAAAAAATATAAAGACAAATGGAGTTTTACAAGTTTAGATGATAAAGAATTTATATGGATTATGCAATTAAAAGAAGTTCATGCATTAAAAATCATACATGAACATGCAGTTAATCTTTCCCGTATAGGCTTGACTGAGTCTGACTGGCTCCGTCGCTGTGGTAGATAGGCATATTGTTTTTATTAGAGGGGGGTGGAAGTGTTGTCTTCCCCCTCTTAATATTCCAGAGAAAATTTAATTCCGTGACCACACGGAGCCTCAAACAATGGTTCATTCACCATGCCGAAAGTGTGGCTATTTTTTTAGCCCTGCGCCGGAAAAGTAGCGGCATCTTGTCGGTTATTCAAGGCCGGGAGTAGGCGTGGGCGTCTGTTTGCGTTTCGAGCTCCCGGTTCATCGCTGATATGGATCGGGTTCACTTGTTTAAATGGCGTTTGACGCCAACCACAGGGCCGTAGCTCTCAGCAGAGCCAAGCATAAACACTTCATGGCTTGCCTTCCTTCCGGGCTTGCGCCGCTCCGACACAGGCTTGAATAAAATGAAAGGCAACCGTGCAGGTGCGTTACAGCTTGTTTGCCTGCGCTCTGTAACGCTTTTCGCGCTGGCCCGCGCATATCCGGGGCAGCGTGGAGTATTCACAGGTCATAGCCATAAGGGGAACCCCATGGCTGAACGAGCGTGTTCGTGAATGGTTCACAAGTGGTTTGCGCGACAAAAGGCCGCCGGATATTTATCCTGGCGGCCTTTTGAAGTGCGGGGGCGAGGGAACCCCCGCGCAAGGATGGGAGAACGCTGTTATATTTTCGCTGCTACCTCTTCATGCTGATAACCGTCTCCAGCATGGTGTCGGTAGTGGTGAT
>CAJTSU010000042.1:0-17787 GCA_910579055.1 uncultured Mailhella sp.
TTAGGCGACGAAGGAGCCTTACGAATGGCGACAGCAGAGATAAGGCAACATGTATTCACGGCCGGCTCGCTTGCGCCTTCGGCGTTCAAGGTTCTTTTCAGCATTATTCTACAACACAGCAATGAGTTTTTTTACCCTTGACTTTTCGTGTGTAATAGTTTATCATTATAGTTAAAGTATTTTTAATATTCAATTTTATATGATTATAAAAATAATCTTTCAGTAAAATTTAACGATTTTGAATAAAAAAATTCGGCATCAGTATAAAATTGCTTTGACTTCGCTGCCTCCCCAGGCAATCATGGGGAATGAGCCAGGAGGAAACTAATGTATCATCGGGTACTGCATATTGCTGCTTTTACACAAGATGCTGTTTTAGAACAAGAACTGCGTGCGTTAGCTCCTCTTGAGCAGTTTGAACACGAAATACGGGTTGAAAAACTATTTTCTCTTGAAGCTCTTCAATGGGCAGATATTGGCATTATGGAGACACCTTTGCCGTTTTCCTTTGCCGAACTTCGTACATGGGCGCGACAGGACGCAAAATTAATCTGCTGCATTGACCCAACGGAAGAAGAAAATTTTTCTGTTGAAGACATCAACTATCTTGACGATGTCTGGCTGCGTCCTGTACGCGCGCCACGTGTCCGATTAAGGATGGAAAACCTGCTGCGGGAAATCAAGCAGAACTGTGATGCACGCCTGTATTTGAACTGGCTGAACACTCTGATTGACAGTATGCCTGATCTTGTCTGGTTCAAAGATACCAAAGGCGCTCATCTTAAAGTAAATGACAGTTTTTGTCGAGCCGTGGGCAAAACTAAAAAGCAGATTGAAGGACGCGGACATTACTATATTTGGGATTTGACCCCGGATGATTATGCCAAAGAAGAATTTATCTGCCTTGAGTCAGAGACTGTCACTATGAATGCGGGCAAAACCTGTTTCTTTGATGAAAAAGTCAAACTTAAACAAGGTATGCGTCAATTTAAAACCTACAAAAGCCCTTTGTTCGATTCAGACGGAAAAATTCTGGGAACAGTGGGTTTTGCCCATGATGTGACCAATCTGCGGAATATGGACATCGAACTGGAAATCCTCATCAGCTCCATGCCCTTTCCCCTTCTGCTATGTGAGAAGGACGGAAACATCACCCGATTGAACCAGAGGTTTATAGAATTTTTCGGAGAAAAGAAGACGGATATACTCGGAGTACCCTTTGAGGTTTGGAAAGAAAAAACGCTTGACACGGAAGTTTCTTCCGCTGAAAGCTATAAGTATGCCCGGTTAAAAAACGGGGATGAGACTCGCTTTGTTCACATTGTTGAAGCTGATTTGCGTGACTTTTTTGGAAGCAAGGTAGGACAACTCTATGTATTCCGCGACGTGACAGCGGAAAAATTGCTTGAAGCCCATATGTGGCGCAATGCAAATACCGATGCGCTCACCGGCCTAGCCAATCGTCATGCCTTTGAAGAATTTATCCTGGAAAAAAGAAAACAGTCTCTTTTGCATCTCTTTTATATTGATCTGGACAATTTCAAAATAGTGAATGATCAGTATGGGCACCAGATGGGAGATGAAGCACTTAAAACAATGGCTCAGACGATAAGAGATATCTTTCCGCAAGATTTCCCGGTACGCCTGGGGGGAGACGAATTTCTGGTATGCGTTCTGCGTGAGGTTTCCAACACAGAATTGGAGCAGCTTGCTGCGCAGCTTCTGGAACACCTGGAGCAAAAATTCAGAACATCCAATATCCTGCGCTGCTTGTCCTGTAGTATAGGTATTATCGCAAACGGCGCGCCGTCAACCCCTATTGAACAATTAATCCGTCAGGCCGATATGGCCATGTATGAAGCGAAAAAAAATGGAAAGGCAAGATACTGTATCCGGAATCATAATGATGCAGAAAAAATGACTGAGCTTCAGAAGCAATAAAAAGAACTGAACGGAGTAAACAACAGGGAGTTTTTCTGCGCACCCCATCTTCCTTGCGGGCTATAGGCTCAACTCTTCAGGCAACAAGATATCCGATGGGGTAACATGCCGTAATGAATTGCGGCTGCTCCCGCAGGAGAGGCAGCTTCCCGGTGCTTTATAAGCCATTGGCTTGAAATACCTTTTACCCCATTCTCAGATATCTTATCATATTCGCTCTACACAGAATGAACTCATTCTTGACTTTAAAAGGTAAAATGTATAGTCTGACAGTTCTACATAACCACTATTGACGCCCCGCTTCTTCAGACCCCCGTTTTACGGTCTGAGTTCATAGAAGAGGCCGGGCATCTTTTTTTTGCACTTTTGGCACTGAGGTTTTGCTATGAGCACCCCGATTTCCGTCCAGGGCTATCAAAAGCTCGAACGTGAGCTGGAACAGTTGAAAAAAGAACGCCCGGCTGTCATTCAGGCAATCAAGGAAGCCCGCGAAGAAGGCGATCTCAAGGAAAATGCAGGATATGACGCTGCCCGGGAGCGTCAGGGTTTTCTGGAGGCGCGTATAGCCTACATTGAATCCCAGCTTCCGCAGTACAATGTTATTGACCTCGATACTCTGCATAGTGAGAAAGTCATTTTCGGCGCCACTGTCCATGTAGAAGATATCGACTCTGGAGAAGAAAAACAATTTACGTTGCTTGGCCCGGATGAGGCAGACTTCGCTAACGGTTCGATTTCCATAAATTCTCCCGTGGGCCAGGCGTTGCTGGGGCACGAAACCGGCGATGAAGTAAGCATTAACGTCCCGAAGGGACGCGTGACATACGAAATCACGAATATTGAATTCCATGGTGTCCGTAGTTAGCCTGCAAAAAACTTCCATGTATGAAGAAAGTCCTTCCTGTAGTCAGGAAGGACTTTCTTCATACAAAAATCTGTAAAAATGCTCGGCGCTTTGAACGCTTACGCCAGGCTGACTCATTCACACATGATTTGGGCTTCCGAGGGGAAGTGAACGTCTTTTACAAAAGGCTCTGTCATGGAACCGTGTTGACAGCGTTGCGCGGCGCGTATGGTTTTGCTCCGGCACGGGCGGCAATATTCATTGACGCAAAGATCTCATCATGACGATCGATCGGCTTTGCCGATACTCGTTCACGCTTGCGTTTTCGTGGAAAATGCTGCGCTCGCGCCTTCGGCGGTCAAGGATAGTTTCAATACTTTTCTGGAACAGAGCCTTACAAAAACTTCATATCCTTAATACGCACATCCACATTGGCGATGCCGTTATACCTGTCTATGGACGGGCTATATGCCAATTGAATACGCTTCCCCTCCAAACCGGCGGGCAGCTCTTCCGCCTGCCGCCAGGCCTTGGCATGCAGTGTCTTGCCACAGCTCTCGTCATACAGTTCCAGTTTGACATGATTCTTCTGAGGCCCGAACAGGCTTCGGCGACGGATGAGCAAAGGCGGCGAGGAAAACACCGGCTCCGGGTTGCCTATTCCAAAAGGTTCCATCATTTCAAGTTCTTTCAAGAAGATCGGATCTGATGCTGCCGCGAAGTCCAGTTCCCCGTCCAATATCAGAGAGGGACAAGGCAGGGTCTGGCCTAGCTGATTCAGCACGGTTTCGCTAAAACGCTGTCTGAATTCTTCCAGTCGTTCAGGGCGCAAGCGAAGTCCTGCCGCCATCCGATGACCGCCAAAACTCTCCAGTACATCTGCACAGTCCGTAAGGCCGGCATACAGGTCAAACTCCCGAATGGATCTCCCTGACCCCTTATAGCTGTCTCCATCCCTGCACAAAACCAAGGTCGGCCTATAACAGGCTTCTACAATACGGGAAGCGACAATACCAATGACGCCGGGGTTCCAGTCTTCTCCGGCGATCACCAGCCCGGCTCTCCCAGCCTGAAGTTCAGCCTGAGCCAGAGCTTCTTTAAGGATACGCTCTTCCTCGCTCCGCCGTTCTTCATTAAGGGCATCAAGTCTGCGCGCGCGTTCCGCCGCTTCATGAATATCTCTGGTACGCAGCAATTCCAGCGCTTCCTTCGCTTCGGCCATTCTTCCGGCCGCATTGATACGCGGGGCAAGGTGAAAAACGACCTGGCCTGCCCCCAGTTCGGCAAGAGGCGGATATTTGCTGACCACCTTGAGTTCACTGATACCGGGCCGGGATGCGTGCGCAATTCTCTCCAATCCTTTTTTTACCAGAATGCGGTTTTGCCCTTCCAAGGGAACCATATCCGCCAACGTACCCAGCGCCACGAGATCAAGCACTTCTTTCATGTCAAAACGGGGGCGTTCCAACGCGGCCGCAAGGAGATTGTTCAATTCGGCCATCAGAAAAAATGCAACGCCTACCCCGGCCAGGGATTTACTCGGGCACTCCCCGAGCTGAGGGTTACAAAGTACTGGAGCATCCGGCAGTTCCGGCGGAGGGAGATGGTGGTCAGAAACAACCACATCAATACCGAGCTCGCGAGCACGAGCGATTGCGGCCAAATCAGAAATGCCGCAATCCACGGTCAGAAGCAGGCGAATACCTTCATCCGCGAGCTTTTCCAGCTCCGGAATATTCAGACCGTAGCCTTCACTCCGGCGCTGAGGCAAATGCCACGTCACGGGGATGTCATAATGGGCGAGCACCTGACAGACCAGCGTTGTGGCTGTAACACCGTCTACATCGTAATCTCCCCATACGGCGAACTTCTTCCCGGACAAAATACCTGAAGACAGCAATTGTGCTCCTTCACTCATACCGGGCCATAACCCGGGCCGGGAAAGATGCCGCAGACAGGGGTTCATGAAACGTTCCGCTTCTTCCTCCGAACTGATTCCCCTGCTCCAGAGCAGAGAAGCAAAACGGGGAGAAAAGGTTTCCAGACGGCAAGTCCATTCCCGAGGTTCGGACCTGCCATCCTTGCGTTTGCGATAAATCCATTTTTTCATGAGGGAGAAGACTCTGCCCGTTGATTTTCACCACGAAGCTCGTCCGGCCCCAACTCTCCTTCCGTGGCAGTCGTACCCACGTCGGAAGCCAGTTCGGCCTCCGCAGCATTCTTGGCCGCGCGGCACTGCTCGTCCGTTACCAGCTTACGCGCAACAAGCCAGGCCTGGAACTTAAGCGCGATTTCGCTTTGTGGGGCAACCGCCAGAGCTTTGCCTATGAATTCCAGCACATGAGGAATATCCTTGATTTCCAGATAAACCCGCGCAATGTTGATATACAGGTTTTCATCATGCTTGGACAGTTTCATTGCCCGCAGATAATACTCCAGCGACTCATTGAACATTTTGTTTTTGCGCAGATTGATCCCGAAGTCATTGAACAGATGTTTGTGTTCTTCAGCAAATGCGCCGTCGAGCTGCACCAGGCGGGAAAAAATATTCTGGGCTTTGTCTGTTTCCCCGCGGGAAAGATAGGTCAGGCCAATTCCAAAATTGGCCCGCACATTGTCCACATCTATGGCAAGCGCGTTATCGTACTCATATTCCGCGCTGAATGTTTCTCCCTTGTTCCGGGCCGTATCCGCGCGGTCAATAGTGTCATTGAGCTTGCGCATGTTGGGATAGACGGTCTGGATGTAATACTCCGGTTCGGGCGAGAATTTTTCAATCAGTTCATTCTTGCTGATATACTTCTTGTTGCCGGTGGGTATATAATTGCTGTTGATGGACTGGATATAAAGCTGCCCGTTCGAGTCTTCTTCAGCAAACCAGAAGGTTTTGACGACAGCACGGCGCGTCGTTGTACCGGTACCTACCTTGCGTATTTCCTGAGAAGAAAACACGCCCCGGATGTGCTCTTGAAAACCATTGTTTACCTGTTCTTCCTGCGGGGTCGGATTCTGTTCCTGACTCATGTCTATTTCTCCGATGTTTTGACATTCAGTATGTCCGCCTGTACAGCGTCGGCCACAGCCGCAGGATGTTCCGCTCTGGTAATGGGACGGCCCACTACCAGAAAATCAGAACCATTGCGTACTGCCTGCGCGGGCGTCATCACCCGGCGCTGATCATCTCCTCCGGAGCCGGCGAGGCGGATGCCGGGAGTCAGACACAGCAAAGCGGGATGGGCCTTTTTGATTGCGGCCACCTCGTGACCGGAGCAAACCACGCCGTTCATTCCCCAGGCCGCTGCTCCTGAAGCAAGCGTTTTGGCAAGATCTCCCAGCAGCATGGAGCAACCGGGCAATTCCCCCTCGGCAAAACTGGTCAGAACAGTCACCCCCATGAGGAGAGGCGCATGCTCCTGCCCGGCCATAGCCTCCACAGCAGCCCGACACATACGCTCGCCGCCGCCAAGGTGCAGGGTCATCATATCCGCGCCGCTCGCAGCGGCGGCCAATGCCGCGCCGCGTACCGTGTTCGGAATGTCATACAGTTTCAAATCCAGAAAAACGTTAAAGCCCAATCCCTTGAGGGAATGGAGCACACGCGGCCCTTCACTGATAAAAAGTTCAAGTCCTACTTTAACCCAGGAAACATGACCACGCAACGCGCCCGCCATGTTCAGGGCATCAAGGGCATCATCAAAATCAAGGGCGACAACCAGTTCCGCCATATCAGGCTCCAGTCAGAATGGTGTGTATGACGCCGGGTCGAAGCGTCGGACCAAGCGTCGAGGAAAGGTAAAATGCACGCAATTCATCATATGCCTTGTCCAAATCGTCATTGATGATCCAGGCGTTGAACCAATGGCTTTGCCGGATTTCATTTTGCGCATTGGCCAGGCGCAGAAGGATGGAATCTTCCGTATCAGCGCCGCGTTTGCGCAATCTGGCTTCCAACTCTGCAAGTGAAGGGGGAAAAATGAAAACAAAACGGGCTTCCGGAAGTGTAAGGGCCAACTGTGCCGCTCCCTGCACATCGATATCAAACAGCATGTCTTCCCCTTGCGCCAGGCGTTCGCGCAGAGGCTGCAAGGGGGTACCGTAAAAATTGCCGTGCACCTCTGCCCATTCGGCGAACAGGCCGCGGCGGCGTTGGGCGATAAAATTTTCCCGATCCAGAAAATAGTAGTCCTGCCCGTCAACTTCGCCGGAGCGAGGGGAACGCGTCGTGCATGAAACAGAAAAATGCAGAGGAAATTCCTGCCGCAGGCGGCCGGTCAGCGTTGTTTTGCCTGCTCCGGAGGGTGCACAGATAATCAACGGCAGCCCGGATCGGCTTGGGTGTGGAGATTTTTTCATTGCACATTCATCTTTCATTGTTCCGTTCCTTCCCGGGCTTTTTCCTGTAACTGCGTTACACGTTGCCCCAAAGTGTCTGCTGAAATAGCGGACAAAATCACATGATTGGAGTCTGTCACCAAGATGGCGCGTGTTTTACGCCCCTGTGAAGCATCTACCAGCCTGCCCTCATTTTTCGCATCCTCCCGCAAACGTCGCATGGGAGAAGAAGATGGGGTGACAATGGCAACAACGCGGGATGCCAATACAAAGTTTCCAAAGCCGATATTAAGCAGGTATTGGCCTGGCATAGTTACTCCAGATTTTGTACCTGCTCACGACACTTTTCCAGTTCATTCTTGAAATCAACCACAAGACGCGACACGCTGACATCCTGGATCTTGTTGCCGCAGGTGTTGATTTCCCGAAAACATTCCTGCAACGTAAAATCCAGCTTTCTTCCGGCGTCTGTGCCGGCCTGAAGCAATTCGACCAGACGTTCCAGATGGGCATGCAGACGGGTAATTTCCTCACTGACGTCAAGTTTGTCCGCCATGATGACCATTTCCTGTAAAAAACGGCCCTCATCCAGCTCCGTACCCAGAGCGGCCAGAGTTTCTCCCAATCTTTCCCGCACCTGTGCAAAGCGTTCTTCCTTGATGGCAGGAGCGCACTCTTCTATCCGGCTCAGCCACTCCCTCATGAGCGCGATACGAGATTTTATATCCCGGGCCAGAACAACTGCTTCGTCACATCGGGCGCGTTTCCAGTCATCAAGCGCCTCGACCAGGCCCAGTTCCAGAAGTGCGGCCATATCTTCATCATTCTGCTCGCTTTCCCCCTGCCAGAGTTGAGGCAGGGAAAGCAGCGCCATGTAATCAGGGCGGAAAATATCCCCCCGCGCTGCGGCAAACGTCTCAAGTTCTGTCAGCATGGTTGAAGCCGATGCCACGTCAAGACGCATTCCGGAAAGCGTTCCTGATTTCGGCAAAAACAGCAAACTGATATCCACTCTTCCCCGTTGCGCCCTGCTGCGTACGATTTTTTCAAACCTGGATTCAAAAGCACGAGTGCAAGACGGAAGCTTCCACTTCAAATCAAGAAAACGGCCGTTGACACTGCGAATCTCCCATTGCTGAACAAAAAGCGGCTCATCCCTCCGGGAGCGGCCATACCCTGTCATACTGCAAAGCGTCATATTTTTGCCTTTTTTCAGATAACTTCCTGGAACATTTTGTTATTGAAAGTATTCGCCGGTCAGAACCCGATGTTCTGGCCCGCAGGTTTCACGCCTTCTTCGGAGCTATGCTTTCTAAAAGAAACCGTTTATCACAGGGAAATAACACCGTACAGCAACAATTTCAGACAAAATATTTCCTTGCAGGAACCTACGTCAACTCTCATTCACTGACAAGTTCAACAAGGATTCTCCCTTCCCCATACCCCACAGGGCGTGTTGCCAGCAATTCATGTCCCAAAGGCAGAGGCGATGCCGTAGCCAGCTTGCAAGAGACGTAGCAGTCGTTCAGCCCATGGACGCCGCTGCTACCGTCAAAAGCAATCAGCATAACGGAACGTTTAGCCTGACGGCTTAAAAATGCCTCCTGCTTGGAACGGATGACCTCGCGCACTCGGGCCGCGTGTTCCTGACGCAGCGTCTTGGACAATTGGTCAGGCATGGAAGCCGCTTTTGTGCCGGGCCGGATGGAATAGGGAAATACATGCGCATACGTAAACGGTAAACGCTCCACCATATGAATGGTTTCACGCGTTTCTTCCTCGCTTTCTCCGGGAAAGCCCATCAAAATGTCCGCTCCCAGTCCGAATTCCGGCCAGAATCCGCGTATCTGTGTGATCGCCTCTTCCACCTGCTCAAGGGCATAGTGTTCCCGCCCCATGCGCGCAAGCACGGCCGGACTGCCGTTCTGCAAGGACAGATGAAGATGCGGACACAACATCCGGCAGGCCGCCAGTGTCTCCACCCCTTCAGCTGTCAACTGCGCCGGTTCCAGAGAACTGAGACGCAGCCGCGCCTGTCCGGCCCACTCGGGGCTGAGCGAAGAATCAAGCAGTCGCAACAGCCCCCAGAAATTCATGCCTTCCGCGTGATATTGACGTAAATTAACGCCCGAGATCATGAGCTCCCTATGCCCGGCCCGTAACAATCTTCCGGCTTCCTCCACCACAGCTCCGGGGTTCCGGCTGCATGAAGGGCCACGTGTGAAAGGCACAATGCAATACGTACAGCGGTGGGAACAGCCGTCCTGCACTTTGAGCACCGGCCGGGCGCGGCGAAAAGATTCAATATGGAAAGGAGGATATTCCCGATGTCCGACATACTCTTCCGCCGCCAGGATCAAAGGTTCCACCCGTTCCAGCAGAACATGCGGATCTGTTGCCAGCAATTGCGCCCGGCTCGTTTGAGGGGCCAATGCCGCTATTGAGGGAAGGTCAAAATCCTTTGGTGCCGCAGAGGCGGCACACCCCGTCACCACCAGCCGCGCCCGGGGGGCGATACGGCCAAGCTTGCGCGCCATCTGGCGGGCGTCGCTTACAGCTTCGGCCGTAACCGCGCAGGTTGCCAGCAAAACAAGATCAGCTTCTTCAGGAGCATCACATTCGATGCCTCCCGCAGCCAGCCATTTTTCGCGCTGAGCCTGGCTTTCATATTGGTTCACCTTACAGCCGAAAGTCAGCACATGGAAAGAAAACATGATTATTCCTTGTTATTCTGCGGAGGGAAAATCATCTTGCTGCTCGAATGGCACATCCTCAAAGTTCTGGCCTTCGATGAAGGAAAAACTTTCGCCTGCCGCAGCGGGCAACATATCTTCACGCATGGGCCTTTCATCCCCGGCAAGACGGTGCGCCAGCCATGTATAGCGGTGACGTATTTTATTGTTGCGCACCGCGATGGAAAGAGCTTTCCGATCCCCGACCAGTACGACCAGTTTACGGCCGCGCGTTACCGCCGTGTAGACAAGATTACGCTGAAGCAGCACAAAATGCTGCATCAACAGAGGAATGACGACGACCGGATACTCCCCTCCCTGCGACTTGTGAATGGAAATGGCATACGCGGGAACAAGTTCGTCGAGTTCTTCCCATACGTAAGGAACATTGCGCTCGTCATAGCGAACGGACAATTCCCTTGCTTCTTTGTCCACAGCGATAACCGTTCCCATATCCCCGTTAAAAACGTCCTTATCGTAATTGTTACGAATCTGCATAACCTTGTCGCCGAAACGATACTGCCTTTCGCCACGCAGCAGAAAAAGATCCTGGGGATTAACCGCATCCTGCAATAATTTGTTCAGATTGTTCACCCCCACCGCTCCCTTGAGCATGGGCGAAAGCACCTGAATGTCTTCGGAGCGAAAGTGAAAGCGCTCGGGAATACGGCGGGTCACAAGATCGACAATCAAGGCCGCTGCCGCATCCGGGTCCTCCTGGCGGAAAAAATAAAAGTCGGTCTTCTGATTACTGCCCTGACGCAGGGTCGGCATCTCTCCCTTGTTGATCTGGTGGGCGTTGCAGATGATATCGCTCTCCGCCGCCTGTCTGAAAACCTCGAAAAGTTCCACCACTGGAACCACACCGGAGGCAATTACGTCTCGCAGCACATTGCCTGGCCCCACGGAAGGCAGCTGGTTCACGTCCCCCACCAGCAGCAGCGTCGCACCGAGCGGCGCGGCTTTGATCAGATGATACATGAGCATGGTGTCCATCATGGAAGCTTCATCCACCACCAGCAGACCGCAGGCCAGAGGGTTGTTCTCGTTGCGGGCGAATCCGTCTTCTTTGGGGCTGTATTCCAGCAGACGATGGATGGTTTTTGCCTCACGACCGCTGGTTTCCGACATGCGTTTTGCAGCGCGGCCCGTGGGAGCAGCCAGCAATATCTTGGCCCGCGCATCGGCGAACACCTGAATGATGGCATTGAGAATAGTCGTCTTTCCGGTGCCCGGCCCGCCGGTCAGAACCATGACCTTGGCCTGGGTGGCGGCGTGAACAGCTTCACGCTGCTCCGGCGCGAGTTCAATGGGCATGCGTGACAAAACTTCCCGCACGCTTTTCTTCGCGTCAAGAAAACGGACGGACTTGGGCGACCCCAGCAATCTTTTCAGATAAAAGGCGATTTTTGACTCATAAATATGATTGCGGAGCAGATAGACACCTTCATGATCGCCGAGATTTTCAATGAAAATGCGTTCGTCCAGCTGCAACTTGTCAAGTGCCTCATCTACAAGCCCCATGGAAATATCCAGTTTTTCGCCCGTCAACTCCACAAGCTTCTGACGTGGATAGTAGATATGCCCCTCGTCGGTCAGCGTGAGCAGCATATACAAGGCCCCGGCCTCCGCGCGCAGCGGACTGTCGGAAGAAAAGCCGAGCTTCTGTGCAAGCGCATCAGCTGTGGCAAAGCCGATACCGTGGATATCCATGGCCAGCCGGTAAGGGTTCTCCTGAACGATATCCAGCGCCTGCTGTCCGTAAAAACGGTAAATGCGTACGGCATGGGCAGGCCCGATACCGTGCGGCTGCAAGAAAATCATGAGTTCGCGCACACCCTGGTGCTCCGCCCAGGAACCTTTGACCGCTTCCAGGCGTTTTTTGCCGAAGCGAGGAATTTCCAGCAGGCGATCAGGATCTTCATCAAGGACTCGCAGGGTTTCCGTGCCGAAACGGTTGACGATGCGTTGCGCCCAGCGTTCCCCTACGCCCTTGATGCAGCCGGAGGCCAGGAACAGACGAATGCCTTCGGTGGTAGCGGGCCGCCGCTCCTCCCATTCCGTCATCTGAAGTTGCCGTCCGAATTTCGGGTGGCTGATCCAGCGTCCCCTGACGCTCAGATTCGCTCCGGTGTGGGGAGATGCCATGACCCCGACCACTGTGCAGACATCATCCTTTCCTTCGATTTTCAGGCGGAATACAATGTAACCGTTTTCGGGGTTATGAAAAACGATACGTTCCAGCGTGCCTTCCAGTTCATGGCTTTGGGCGGGATCGTTTTTTTCCTTGCGGGCGGTCTGCAAAAGTGATTCCTGCCTCATACCGTGCCCTCCTGCACGGCGTGCATGCGGCATTGACGCAGCAGCATATCCGCGAGGGTCAGCGCCGTCATGGCCTTGAGCACGGGAACGATGCGGGGAATGGCGCAAATATCGTGCCGCCCCCCTATACGCAACTCCACAGCTTCACCCTGGCGGTTGACGCTAATCTGGGGTACGGCGATGGAAGGAATAGGTTTAATGGCACAATGCACAATTATCGGCGCGCCAGTGGAAATACCGCCAAGAATGCCGCCGGCGTGGTTACTGGCCATATGCGGAGCTTGAGGCCGCGATCCGCTCTTTTCCGGGGGTAAAAAAGGATCATTATGCTCGCTGCCGCGCATGTGCGCCGCTTCGCGCCCGCTGCCGATTTCCACAGCTTTGACCGCGCCCACACTCATCAACGCATGAGCAAGAACGGCGTCAAGCTTGTCAAAGACCGGTTCTCCCAGCCCGGCGGGTACTCCGCGCGCTTCCACGCGCACTACGCCGCCCAGCGTATCTCCGGCGGAACGCGCCGCTGCTGTCAGCTTTTCCCATACGGGAATCACCTCTTCACAGAGTGCGGCATACGGTCGATCCGCCGCTCCGAACGGATCCGGGGCCCCATATTCCGAGGCGGGAATTCCTCCCAGTTCCGTCGCACAGGCTGAAACACTGACTCCACAAGCTGCAAGCAAAACCAGAGCTATGGCCCCTCCGGCCACACGGGCCGCAGTTTCACGCCCGGAAGAACGCCCGCCCCCGCGGTAGTCGCGCAGGCCATATTTTATGTCATATCCCATATCGGCGTGGCCCGGACGCCAGAGCGCGGCCAGCCCGGCATAATCGCCGGAATGCTGATTCTCGTTGGCAATATGAAAGGCTATGGGCGTTCCTGTGGTCAGGCCCTCAAAGACACCGGAAAGCAGATGCACGGTATCGGATTCCCGCCGAGTCGTACCGGCTGTTCCCGCATATCCCGGCTTGCGCCGATCGAGTTCACGCTGAATGAGGGCTTCGTCCAGCTTCAGACCTGAAGGACATCCGTCTACCACGCCGCCAATGCCCGCGCCATGTGATTCCCCATACGTAGTCAGCGTAAACGCCTTACCGAAAGAGCTGCTCATTGCTCAACCTTTACCGGCTCATTCAGCTGTTCGTTCTTGCGGCACTTCTGCTCGAATTCCCGGGCGGCGTTCTCAAGTGAGGCAAGCACCTGTTCCAGCGGCTGGGTGACGGCGATGGGCCGCCTTCTGATAAAGTGCACTCCGCTCGCGCAACAAGGCGACAATTTCCGTGCGCAACGGATCTCCACCTACAAGAGTTTCAATTCCCGCCTTGAGCGCCGGACGCTGCGCAAGCTTGGGATCGTCGCGCTGGCGGCGAGCCAGCAGAGCAGCCGAAGCTTCCAGATAACAACAAAACCCGGTTTCTTTCATAAATCGACGGTTTTCCTCGCGCAATATCATGCCGCCCCCGGTGGAAACGACCGTATACGGACGGGCCACATCGCGAAGCAGAGCCGCCTCTTTTTTACGGAAGCCGGACCACCCGCCCTCTTGCACGATTTCACTCACCGTCTTGCCGCAACGGGCACAGAGGATTTCATCCGTATCCGCAAACAGCCATCCCAGTTTATCCGCAAGCGCCCGCCCTAACGTGGTTTTACCGGCACCGCGCATGCCGACGAGGAAAATGACCGGCATATTCCCCACGGCATTCATCAGATCATAGTCATCAAAAGAAGTGGTCACATTTTTATCCCGTGTGCTGACTGTGAAGCATCCCACAAGGCCTGCTGAAACTCGCGCGATTTCAGTTACTCCCACCGGGGTTGCTTCAGTTTTAAACCTCGGCTTGGGGGGGGCCGGATCACTGAGGTCACGGACGGGCTCTCCGCGGAACTGCCCGATGTGCAACTGCGACGAAACCATTATTTCCCACGCGCAGATAACGGCGGCGCGTGATGCCGTCGTGCGGACGCTTTACAATTATCCGAATCTTCTACTATATATAGAAAACATCTTCAAGGAGAAGAATTTTACGTTATCCCCCATGCATCGGCGTCGTTCGCCGGTGCGCGTGAACCTTTGGCACGGAAGCCCCGCTCGTTTTTATGCCGGAAAACTCCGCATGAAGTTTGTTTTACTGTGGATTGAAACATGCCGCTTTGCGTGAAGGCTTTACCCTGCCTCCCTTTCAGCCGCCGAGATCGCCATGAAAGAATTTCCTCGTATGCTTCGCCTTCCCCCCTATGCTTTCAATGTGGTGGGAGACTTGAGACGTAACCTGCGTCATCAGAATATCGACGTTATTGATATGGCTATGGGCAACCCGGATCAGCCCACGCCGCAACATATTGTCAACAAGCTTGTTGAAGCGGCGCAAAAACCTGTTAACCACCGCTATTCCGTGTCGCGCGGCATTCCCAACCTGCGGCGCGCGATCTGCGATTGGTACAAAAAGCGCTACAACGCGGATATCGACCCAGACTCCGAATCCATCGTCACCATGGGAGCCAAGGAAGGTCTTGCCCATCTTTGTCTGGCCATGCTGGAACCCGGGGATGTGGTTTTTGCGCCCGACCCCACCTACCCCATCCATGTTTATGCTCCGATAATCTGCGGGGCGGATGTGCGGCGTATCCCCATCGGCCCGGGGCGGGATTTCTTTGAAGATCTGCTGCATGCCTATAATCAGACATGGCCACGCCCCAAGCTGCTCATCATCAGCTTTCCGCACAACCCCACCACACAGCTGGCCACAATTGATTTTTTCCAGAAAGTAGTGGACTTCGCCAAAGAATATGATGTTCGCGTCATCCATGACATGGCTTATGCGGATCTCGTATTTGACGGTTACCAGGCTCCAAGCTTTATGCAGGCCAAAGGTGCCAAGGATGTCGGCGTAGAATTCTATTCCATGACCAAAGGCTACTCCATGGCTGGCTGGCGCGTCGGGTTCTGCGTGGGTAATCCTGAAATGGTGCATGCGCTTACGCGTATCAAGAGCTATCTGGATTACGGCATTTTCCAGCCTATTCAGATCGCCGCTACCGTGGGGCTCAACGGTCCGGAAGAACCCGTGCATGAAATCTGTGAGGTCTACCGCAAACGGCGCGATGTGCTGTGTGAAGGGCTTAATCGTATCGGCTGGGAAATTGCCCCCCCCAAGGCGACGATGTTCTGCTGGGGCCGGATCCCCGAACCCTTCCGCGCCATGGGGTCAATGGAGTTTTCAAAACTCCTTATTACGGAAGGGCACGTGGCCGTTCAGCCCGGAATCGGCTTTGGCAACTACGGCGATGAATATGTTCGTTTCGCGCTTATCGAAAATGAACAGCGCACACGCCAAGCCATCAAAGGCATCAAAAAGGTGATTTCCGGCTAATATTGCACCTCGTTTCATCAAGAATTCCTTTATGGTTTTGAAAACTCCCCTTTGGAGGAAATGATTTTCCTGTCCTCCTCTCCTTTGACCACGTTGTGCGCGGTCAAAGGAGAGGCAAGGGCTTCCCCCCCCCTTGAGGAGAATCCCGAAGGGAGGATTCCCTTCCTGTTTCCCGTTAAAACTTTCCCTTTCGGAGGGTTCATGTCCAATCAGGAACAGCTTGTCATCGGTCTGGCCGGGCTTGGAACAGTCGGCGGCGGCCTTATGGAAATGTTGCGCGAAAATGAGGCTGATATCCTGAACCGGACAGGCCGCCGTATTCGAGTTAAAACGATTGCCGTCCGCAATCTGAACAAGACTCGAACTCTGCCCAAAGGCACCACGCTGACGGATGACCCGCTGTCGCTTGCCCGTGATCCGGAAATTGATGTGGTCGTAGAGCTTATGGGCGGTAAGGATACCGCCCGAACACTGATTCAAACAGCTTTACGCAACGGCAAGCATGTTGTCACGGCAAATAAGGCGCTCCTTGCCGAACATGGAGAAGAAATATTCGCCCTTGCAGCGGAAAGAAACTGCTTTATGGGGTATGAAGCCAGCGTGGCCGGAGCAGTTCCCATTGTGCAAACCTTGAGGGAAAGCCTTGCCGGCAACCATATCAGCTCGGTAATGGGAATTCTCAACGGCACGGGCAACTATATTTTATCCGAAATGACCAGTCACGGGCTGGATTTCACCACAGCCCTGTCTCAAGCGCAAGCCCTGGGGCTTGCTGAAGCAGACCCCACGCTCGATATTGATGGTATTGACGCCGCCCATAAACTTATTCTGCTTATCCGCCTGGCCTGGGGCCGTCATTATCCCTTTTCCCATCTGGCAGTGCAGGGCATTCGCGGCCTGCGCCGCATGGATATTGAATTTGCGCGTGAATTTGGCTACCGCATCAAATTAATCGGGCAGGCCAAGGAGGTAGACGGAAGGATCGAAGCGGGCATCTATCCGGCCCTCATTCACCACACCATGCTGATCGCCAGGGTCGGTGGAGCGTATAATGCCGTGCGCGTAGAGGGCAACGCTCTGGGCTCCCTGTTCCTGCATGGTCTTGGCGCCGGCAGCCGCCCGACAGCAAGCGCCGTGCTCGGCGACCTGCTGGGCATCGCGCGAGGAGCGGAAATCAACAATACCGGGTATAGACAAGCCATACTGCCCCAGGCGCAGATACTTCCCGCCGAGGATGCCATGACTCCCTGGTATGTCCGGCTCATGGTCAAAGACATCTCTGGCGTATTGCGCGACATTGCGGGAGCCATGGCAGAAGAGGACGTCAGCATGGCGCAGGTTATCCAGAAGGCGGAATGCCCGGACGGCGTGCCCATTGTATTCATGACCCACGCTACAACGGGGCGAGCTATCCACACAGCCGCCCACAAGCTGGAGAATGCCGGTTTGCTGCTGGAACAGGCCACCTGTTACCGGGTTTTTGCACGTGACCCCGGGGGCGAAACCAGTTCCCGAGCAGTGGGGCATGAACCCGTTCCTGAAGCGGATCTATAACGCCGGGCGCTGTTTTATCATTAAAACATACTCTGCCGGGGGGGGCCATGCTTGATCTTTTGAAAAAACGCCGAAGTATACGAATGTTCACGGAGACACCTGTTGCTCCTGAAGATATCGACAAGCTGCTCAAGGCCGCTCTGCTGGCCCCGGCGGGCATGGGTAAAAAGGCGCTGGAATTTATTGTCATTGAGGAAAAGCAAACCATTGCCCGGCTCAAATGCCTGAAGGCATACGGCACTGTGTCGCTGACCAGTGCGCCTTTGGCCATTGTGGTGATCGCCGACACAAGGGAAACTGACACCTGGGTGGAGGATGCTTCCATAGCCTCCATCCTGATCCAACTGGAAGCAACAAGCCTCGGGCTCGGCTCTACCTGGATACAACTTCGTCTGCGGGAAGGTCAGGCTGGTCCCTGTGAAGATGCTTTCCGGAAAATACTGAAAATTCCCGAGCACTATGGGGTATTGAACGTCATTGCCGTTGGTCACGGCGATGAAAAGAAAGCTCCGCACACTGATGCGGACATGGATTTTGCCAAAGTTCACTATGAACAGTTTTAGAGCGTTTCCCTTTTGAGCATGGCGCTGCGGGGCGACACGGTACGTTTAACCATTGGCTTGAAGCTCTTTACGGATAAAGACAGCAAAGATGAATCTCGCTCTGCTCGGCAACGGGCACGGCCCCTGC
>CAJTSU010000042.1:17840-22310 GCA_910579055.1 uncultured Mailhella sp.
GCGAGGCGTCGATCCATATGCGCTGACGCGCGTGCCTCCGACGGTCAAGGTTATTTTATAACGCCACGCTCTGATAGAGCCAAATGCTTTATTTCCCGGGCCAGACCAGACATACCCATTCATCCTGAGAGCTGGGACAAGCATCCGTTGAAACCCGAGTCGGATCGCTCACAGTGGAAATCTGCGTCAAAGCAAAGGGAGTTCCCAGACGGGAAGTGAGTTGTGCATAAGCCAGTTCAAGACTTTCCCGCTGAAGAGCCAGAAAGCCGGAAAGAATCAACATTCCGCCTTCCCGTACCAGAGGCATGATGTCATCTGCCTGTTCCCGCAGAGGGCCGGCCAGAATATTCGCGATGACCAAATCATAACGTTGATCGCGTACGACATCCACACTGCCTTCGCGAACCGCGAACTGGTCTGCGATGCCGTTGAGCTGACGATTTTCCTCCGCATTTGCCACGGCTACGGGATCAATATCCACACCAATGCCGGTCAGACCCAGTTTCGCGCAGGCGATCCCCAGAATCCCCGTGCCCGTGCCGAGATCCAGAAAACTCCTTCCTGGACGGAGCCTCCCTTCGCGGTGTAAACGGCTGATGGCCTCAAGGCAAAGCGTGGTTGTCGGATGATGCCCAGTACCGAATGCCGATTTCGGTTCAATGAGCAGCGAGAGGGTATGAGCTTCCTCCTCTGCGGCGCGCCAAGGGGGCAAAACCAAAAAATCCCCGGCCGTGACAGGAGTAAAGAATTCTTTCCAGGCCGCCACCCAGTCGCATTCTTCCACCTGATCACGTTCAATCCGGGTTTGCGGAAGAAGCGTTCGCAGGCATTCCGCCAACTCATCCAGCACGCTTTCTTGTGGACAGTGCACACGGATGCGAGTTTCTCCGGTCGACAGACTTTCTTCTTCCCACCCAAAGCTGATATGTCGGGCCACCAGCGCCTGCGCAAGGGGATAGTCCTCATCGGGTGCAATAATATCAAGACGATGCAAACAGGACATGACAAACTCCCGGAAAAACGGAACTGTTCGGAAACACTGATTCGTATTTTAATGTTAAAATCGCTTTGCGGGAAGCGAGGGTTCGGCGAGCGAACCCGGCTACGCCCCCGTGCCGTGCTTGCGCCTGACGGCTGATACGCCGCAGCATGGAATGTTGCGGCGTACTACAGGATCTCTTTGAGAAAGGCGCGTGTACGATCGTGCCGGGGATTGGTGAAAAAAATGTCGGGAGCGGCTTCTTCCAGAATGACGCCGTGGTCAATGAAAATAACCCTGTCCGCAACTTCCCGCGCAAACCCCATCTCATGCGTGACGCACAGCATGGTCATGCCGTCCCGGGCGAGATCCTTCATGACGTTCAGCACTTCATTAATCATTTCCGGGTCAAGCGCGGACGTAGGCTCATCAAACAACATGATCTTGGGCTGCATAGCCAGAGCGCGAGCAATGGCCACGCGTTGCTGCTGACCGCCGGACAATTCCACCGGATACTTGAGCGCCTGACTCTCAATGCCCACGCGGGCCAGTAAATCCCGGGCCAGGCTGATTGCTTCGCCTTTGGGCATATTACGAACCTTTATCGGCGCCAGAGTCACGTTATCAAGAACAGTGAGATGCGGATAAAGATTGAACTGCTGAAACACCATACCTACTTCGGTACGCAAGTCATTGAGCTTCAGATTTTTATCGTAAATACTCACTCCTTCCAGAAGGATGTCCCCGCGCTGTATGGGTTCAAGCCGGTTCAGGCATCTGATGAACGTGCTTTTCCCGGAACCGGACGGCCCGCAGATGACAAGCACCTCCCCTTTTTCCACTTTTTCAGAAATGCCGTTCAGCACATGGAACTCTCCGTACCATTTGTGAACGTCCTGAAACTCGATCATTGCCATACGGCGACCTCCATGCCCTTATGCAGAAGCGGCGGGTAAAAATCAATCTGCTTTAAACTAGAAGGCAAGGCCAAGAGGTGTCAAGCTCATGTCTTTTTCGTCCTGATTGATGGCGCTGTGCGTGGCGTGCGGTTTTGTTCCGGCGCATACGACAACTTTCCGGCCCGTGTTCCACACGGCGAAAGGCAACGTGTCCGCGGCCAGTTTCTTTGAAATCACTCATTTTTTTTCGAAATACAACCCGTCAGACTATTGACACATGATAAAACATGAAGGAGACTCCTTCCACTCGCATGTCGGGAGGATACATGGACGCTTCAGGAATCATAGGAGAAAGTTCCACTCTTGCGGAGGTATTCCGCATGCTGCACAAGGTCGCCCCGACCGACAGCACTGTGCTCGTTACCGGAGAATCCGGCACGGGCAAGGAACTTCTGGTGCGGGCTTTGCACCGGCGCAGCCTCAGAAGCGACAAGCCTTTCGTTCCGATCAACTGCGGCGCGATCCCCCGTGAACTGTTGGAATCCGAGCTGTTCGGACATGAAAAGGGTGCATTTACGCACGCCATCCGCAGCAAGCCGGGTCGTTTTGAATTGGCCGAGGGCGGAACCGTATTTCTTGATGAAATCGGAGAAATGGATATCAGCCTTCAGGTAAAAATTCTGCGCGTTCTTCAGGAAAAAGAAATCGAACGCGTCGGCGGAAGCGGCCCCAGAGAGGTCGATGTGCGCATCATTGCCGCCACAAATCGCGATCTTGAGGAAGAGGTTCGCCTCGGACGTTTTCGGGAAGATTTATATTATCGTCTCAACGTTATTCCCATGCATCTGCCGCCCCTGCGTGAGCGCGGTCAGGATATTCTTCTGCTGGCGCAGTCGTTTCTGGAACGCTTCTGTGAAAAACGCGGCCGCAAGTGCCTCCAGCTTGCGCCGCACGCCGCGCGCGTGCTTCTGGCCTATCCTTGGCCCGGTAACGTGCGTGAACTTGAAAATTTCATGGAACGTCTGAGCATCCTTGTGGATGAAACGCCTGAGGCTCTGATTCATGTTTCCGACCTGCCACGAAAAATTCTGGACGCTGTGGGTGAGCCGGATACGCTTCCTCCTTTGCCCGCTCCGCCTTCCTCCGGAACATTTGCCTGGCCGACATTGGAAGTGCTCAAGCAGCAAAACATGGGGCTGCGCGAATTTCTCGATACTGTGGAAGCCAAACTTTTGGATGAAGCTTTGGAAACCGCCGCAGGGGTCCGAAACCAGGCGGCAGAAATTCTCGGTATCAAGCGGACTACATTAATTGAAAAACTCAAAAAACGCGACTTGAAAACGGACTAATCGTTCTTATCTTAACTCCGGCATATTCCATGCGTGGTTATTGACGTGACAAAACTTCTGCCCCCCACATATCAACGACCCTCCGGTTATGAAAGCCTCTTCCCGAAGAAGGGGGCTTTATTTACACCTTGTGCCGGCACACGGCGCTACGCCCTTCTTTTCTCCCTGCTTTGCGGTGTTATCTTTTGTCTGCCGGAAAATGCGCGGGCTGCTTCATGGGATTGGTCCCGACAGAACGGGCGCGAACGTGTGGTCATTCGTCTGGATGGCAACGCCGGCAGGGGAGAAGCCGTCCGTGACGGCAGCCAGAGTCTTGCAGTCCACCTTGATGCTCTTCCCCAAAGCCTTGAAGCCCGGCAACCCTTGCCGCAAAATTCACTGATTCGAGGCATCAGCATTGATCCTGCGACAAGAGCCCTGCGTGTCGACACAAGCACTCCGGCATTCGGCTTCATCGTTACCACCCCGGGAAACGGCAGTATCATTCTGGACATGTTTCCCGACTCTCTTGGCGCTCGCTGGCGTCCGGACGGCACCCTGGCACCCGCAAGCGCGCCGGTGATACCTATTCCGCGTGAAATCACGGAGGCAGCCCCCCCGCTTCCTCCGTCATCAACGCAAGCAGCCTCTGCAGTTACGCAAACGCCTCCTCCCGCCCGGGAAGCCCTGGTTCAGTCTGCCGCACCTGCGTCTCAAACGACTCCCTCCGCGCCCCAGGCACAAGTTCAGCAGCCCCAAAACCGCGAAATTTCCACAAATATGCCCTCCCTTGCCGCAGAGAGCGCCCCCCGGCCCATTACTGCTGAAACAACACTGACGCAAGTCGCGTCCCTGCCTCCTCTTGAAGCAGCCTCCCCTGAGCGGACACAGACACAGATTCAGGCGCGCCCCCAAGTGCAGCCCGCGGCCCAGCCTTCATCACCGCTTGCGCAAACGGGAACCCCGCAAACAACGGCTCAAATGCCTACGCAGCTGTCTCAGCAGGGGCCTCCCCCTACGCCCGCCGCACAACCGGGGTCCCCTGCACCTGCTGTACCCGTGACCTCACTCCCGCCTGCACAACCTTCCTCCTCATCTCCTGCGGCTTCTTCTGTCTCATCCTCTGCTCCGTCTGCAACCGTTCCCGGCACGGCCCAAATTCCAATGAACGCATCAAGCGCACAGGGCCAAATCCTTTCTGCGCCGAGTCCGCAAATTTCCATCTCGGTCAATACCGGGCAAAACGGCCCCGCTCCCACCGCGT
>CAJTSU010000043.1 GCA_910579055.1 uncultured Mailhella sp.
CCGCTCCCGTTTTGGAAGCACCATATATTCATATCCTTATTTTTGCAATTAGGCAGTAGGTTCAGCTCTAAGCGTAGTCGGTTGCATACCCAAAAGTTGTTCAGCAATAACAGGAACCATTTCAAGAGCGAGTTGTGTCTGCGCGTCATTGTACCGCCGCTCAGATACCCCCAGTGCTTCCTCAACGGTCATTTCAGGGGGCGACAGTAGCGCCTCTTCAGGCAAGCTACCGAGTTCTTTCATGGCGCGAGGAACGCTGTAATAATGGTCGCCAGGCAACCAATATTGCGCGCCACCCATTCCTGTAGCACCGTCATTACGATGGTTTTCAAGAATTTCCCATGCTTCGCCTGTCCAGCGGGCAACGTGCGTTTCCGGCACTTCTCCAGGCGATACCGTTGTGCCGTTGCTGGGCATAAGGTAGACGGGTTTGCCCTGTGCTTCTGTCTCAAGCGGGTCAATAGGTGCTTCCGCAGAACCGACATATTCTTTGGTATCAGGATGGTACAGAAATACTTGCATGTTTTACCTCAGTATACAATACAGGGAAGTAATAGCGCACCGTAAGGTTGTACCCCTGCGGCGGCCCCGTAAATGCCGTTCGAGATTTGCGCAGAAAACCCTATGCGTGGAGCTTGCGATTTGCCGTTGTTGTCGTCACCGCCGCCCCGTGCTCCAGTATCGTAAAATGCCCCGGACACATAAACGCCGCCGCCCCATGAGTCCGTTCCGAACGTGCCTGCGATGTTAGGAAGACCTTCATTTTGCAACGTTCCTACAGGATACACGCTAAAGTCCGTGCCACGCAATACACGATATGCAAGGTTCGGTATATTGAATGTCGTACTCCCGTTTCCTGCGCCCCAGTACCTATGGCCGCGAATAGATTTGCGTATGTCGTACGGGAGACCGCAGCTCCGTTGCAAGGCAAGCTTCCTTGTGGTGCGGATGTGCCTGCGAAATAAAATACAGTTCCCGGATTGCTGCTCCCTCCCACACTACCAGCAACTTCCATCCAGTCGCGCCATTTCATGGGGTTGCCTGCGGTACGCTTACTTGTACCGCCGCGCCAATAAATCTTTTGCGAAGACAGAGCGTAGAAAAATGAGTATTGGATACGGGTTGTGTCCGTGGCATTACCCATTTCTCTCATTTCGCGCAATGAGTAAACCCCCTCTCCTTGATACGAGTATGGGGCGTCACTCCAACTGTTAGCGTAAAAATCTCCGGCGTAGAGTATGGACGCAATAGACGCGGGCGAGTTTACCAGTTCTGCACCAAGAACGATGTTCGTTGAATTAGCGCGTTCCCAAGAAACGTCAAAATTTCCTGCTGTTAGTGTGTTGAATTGGCCGTTTGCACACAATGGACGCGTAGCTTGTTGCGAAGGAGCAACCGCCCCCGGCCCCGGCACGATTCCCGCCTTGCCGCGAGCGCTCGCCGTGGGGGCGGTGAACTCCGGCACGCCGTACTTGCCGTTGATCTTCCTGATGGTGACGCCATCGAACTTCGGGATATCCGCGGACGTCACCTCGGGACGCCAGTACAGATGTTGAGTATCTGTAACAGGGTCTTTGGGGCCGACATATCCCCCGCCGGTCTGCGGCACATCCGGGCCGGAGGGATGAACGGCGATGTATTCTTTCAGGTCTGACCCCAGCACATGCGAACCGCCCAGATAGTTCAATCCGGGGAAGCCGGTAGTCTTATCCGCTCCCATCCACGGGTACACGCATCCTGACTGGGTAAAAAAGAGGTGCTGGCTCAAGGCGTTCAAAATGCCGTTGAAGTCCTGACCCAACGGTGGTTTTCCCCCTGCCTGCCTGTTCAGCATGGTGACGGGAGGAAAGCCTTGCGTCCATGACGCATTGGGCTCCGATGCCCCCGGACTTTCCGCGGGGATAACGTTTTTTGCGCCGTGTTCGGCAAACGGTTCAGGAATAATGGAAGGTGTGACAGGAAGCATAGGCAAACTCTCCTAACTGTATATGTTGCTCCAGAAAGGTTCTGAATCAAAAGGTTCATAATCGGCCTCATTGAAGCCGAAAACAGGATAGGGAATTTCTACCCAGTTCAGCTCCACGCCCGCGCCCTTGGCAATCAGGCCATAATTTTTCAGGATGGTACGTTCCCACGGTTCCAGCGGGAAATACAGAATCAACTCTATGGCCATGACGCCCGTTTCGTATATGACCACGTTTTTTTCGGGGAACAGACCCTGTAAAAGGTTGTTCAGAGATGCGGCATCCGCCGCCGCAATATTGGCCATGGCCTTCCAGAGCAAAAGCTGACGATAGCCCTCATCGGACAAGGTATATATGCCTGTGGGTTGATTGGTTCCGTCCCAGAACGGAGCCTGATCAAAAGGCTGGTTATCACTGCCGTAAAAGCCGAAAAATTCACTCAAATCCGTAAGGTCAACATTCCTGCCGATGCCCAGAATCCGCCCCCATATATCCAGACCGACTCCTTGGGCGGTGCCGATATTGAAAATGGATTGGTAGAACAGGTCGATATCGGCATCCGGCGCGATGCGGATCCGTGCGGATTCCGCCAGCGCCCGGATAGCGGGACTGGCCGCGTATTGGCTTTGTATGGTTTCACCGGGTTGCAGCATGACTCAATTCTCCAAAACGATAACGGTGATATCTCCCGCATCCAGTACAGGTTCCTGATCGGCATTGACGGTCACCATATCCACCCATTGGCCCCCGTTCAGCGGGGCCGCGATTTCAATACTCTGCAAATCCTGCACACCGACACCCAACACCGGACAGTAAAAACGGGAGGCATAGACATTCTGCGCCATGCCTACGCGCAGGCCCGCCGATCCCTGTCCGTTGAAATCGGCAAGTATGGCCGCTTTGATTTTTTCTGTGATATCGTAGGCCATGGAGCCGATTTTGCGTATGGTGACGCGCACACCGAAGGGCAACGGCGCGGGGCGCTCAATGCTATAGGTATAGATGGGTTTCCAGGGCAGACCGATATCCTGAAACATAACCTGCGTATTTCCGGCGGTGCCGCAGCCTGCGTCTTTCTTGCGATAAATGGCTTCCGCAATGTCCGCATCCTGTCCACCCACTACGGAAATCCATACACTATGGCCGGGGATGGTGACGCCCCATTCCTGCCTGGGTTCGCTGGTGGTGTTTTCCAGAACCAGCGCATCCAGTACGCCTTCCAGATTGGCGATGGTTCCATACAACGCATTGACGCTGCCGCGCGCGTTTGCGGCCACGCTGTTATAACGGCGGTTCTCAAAGGCGGCCTGACTCTCCTGTGAGGAGCCCGCGACCGCCGCCGCCGGATTGGTGACGGCATCCCATCCCGGCGTTACGGTGACAATTCTGGTCAAAGTATCGGGCGAAGCTGTAACCGGTCCCGGTTGGGAGGCCGTAAACATGGCCTGCACGCTGCTTTGCCCCTGCGGGATAGTCACCGTTCCCGCACATACCCATTCCGAGTTGTCTTCCGTGGATTTAATGACAGACCCGGCCTGGATGACGGTTCCGGCAAGCCCCGTACAGACACAAACGGCAGTCGATGATGTGGCCAGTTTGCGCTTGAGGAAATAAATCTCTCCCAACGCGTCCTGCCAGATGCCCTCCGCTGTAAGAGGGTTGAACTGCTGCGCCAAATACAGCACTTCGCTGTCCTTATCCACAATGGCCGCCGTCTGGCTGTCTATGAGCTGCCCGGCGGGAGTTTCCGGCTCAGTATTCAGGTCGGGAAGTCCATCCCTGCGAAAAGCAAGCACCCAGTCCTCTCGCACCGCCTCGCGCACGGTTTCGGCAGGATCGGGGTAAAGTCCGGTTTGCGGATCAAAATGCAACATCGACGATATCTCCCTCTTCCGTAGTTACAGCGATGGTTCCCCCCATAACCCTATCCGTGATAGTCGTTATTTCCACGTTCGCATCGGTTACGCCGTCCACGCTCAGCGATGCTCGCCGGATGCGGCTGCGCACCACGCTCATGTCCGGCGTCACGCCCAAATCGATGAGAAAATGCGGAACGCCCCGCTCCGGGTCGTAATAGGCATCGTTCATAAACAGACGCACGGCGTTGGCCACATTCTGGGCTATGCCGTAACTGTCCTGTGTAGTGGCGATGTTTCCGCCGCTGTCCAGTGTCAAATCCCATGCTTCGGTATCCAGTAAAAGAGTATGCCCGGCCATGCTCCCCCCTAATTGGGTGTTCCCGTGCTGCCGCTGCCGGGTTCCACGCCGCCGTGGGTGTGGGTTTCCAGAGTAACACCATTTGACGTAACCTGACCGCCTGTATTGGACAAACCGCCATGGAACTCCGAAGGGCCTCCGGAGCCCATGCTTCCGCTTTGCTGGATGCGTCCGGCCACATTGACAAGAGGGGTGTTCAAATCCACCTGCCGAGAGGCGTTTACCTCCAGTTTTTGCGCATTCACTGTCACCGTCTTATTTGTCTCAATGGTGCAACCTTCCGGAGCGTGGATAATGATGGTTTTATCCTGTTTCAGCTCCATCCAGACTTCAGGAGCCTGATTACTGACAGACGCCACCAGCATGCCGTCCGCCATGTCGAACACGCGCCAGCTTCCGGGCCGCTGAGGTTCTTTGGTGCCTGGCTGAACCGTTGATGAATCGGATTTGCAGAAGGACGCCACGCCGATATCACCGGGCACGGGGTCAAGAATGATGGCCGCGATGCCCGCCTGCATGCGGTAATGGGGCAGACGCGGCAAGGATACCATGGGCAGCGCCTTGCCTTCGGCGTCCACCTGGCTGACAAGCGGCGTGGCGGATACCGTTCCGGCGGGAGCGTTCGGCCCGTCGGACGAGCAGGAATCCACCCGCACCAGCGCCGAGGTGTTGATCATCTCGCGGATTTTGCGCTCGATGATGAATTCAAGCTGGTTGTATGCGCTGGCGTTGGTGAAGTCGTCGCGCAGGCTGCGGTTTTCGTTGTGGCTCATATCTTCCCCCCGGCCCCGCTCATGGACGGATAGAAGGTGGTCATGGTGCTCTGCCACGGGCCGCCGGAAGGATTGAATGCCTCCAGTTCGTGCGCCAGTTTGATAATGCGCCACGTTCCCGACGCCCTGGGCACGATGCTTTCAAGCTGTATCAGCTTGCCAAGCCGAAACGCCGGATTATACAGGCTTTTGACTTCCACTCCTTCACTGGAAAGTACGGGATAGCCGAGCAAGCCTGTGGATTTGTTAAGCAGCACGGCATTCCCCTGGTCTCCTTCACCACCGCGCGGGCAAATGGTCAGCGTATTATCGTCAAGCACAATTTCCACACCTACCTGCCGCGCAGCCGAACGCGCCTGAGCCATGGGCGAACCGTTGAACACGGCATTGGAAATCCGCGCTGTCACCCCCTCATTGCGAAATTCATACCCCATCGTCCTTGCCTGCATGGCGATGAAATCCGCGACCGGCTGGGCACCTTGAACAGCCGTAGGGGCCGCCGGAGTGATGTTGCCGAAATATCCTGTCATGGCCTCGATTTTGAAGGAAACATCCGGCGCGCTGTTGAAATCCGCGCTGGCGTTGGTGATTTCTCCGGAAAAGGCAACGTGCATTCCATCACGCTCGTCGCCCGCATAGATGGTGACAAAATCCCGCGTCCGAAACATGGGCCGAAAGGCCAGCGTGGACATTTTATCCATGTCTTCCAGCCGTAGTCCGCGCAGGCTGACAGAGGCCTTGTTGAAATCCGGTGGTCCGGTCTTTTCGATGCGTGCCTTGATGGGGATGCCGGTCATGATTTTGGTGTTGCTTCCTTCCCGGAACTCTCGTGCCCGTAAGGTTACATGCACTTCAAGAAGGCGTGGAATAAAAGACGCGTCAGCCATTGAGCGCCTCCCGCGCGGCGTTTTGCCGCAAACCCAATACTTCCTCTGGAGAAAAATAAAAAAGTTTCCAGCGTGTGCCCAACCCTTCCCATTGCGGCGGCTGCTGTTTTTCCGGCTGCGTTCTCAGGTCAACCATAAACAGCTCTCCCGCAAAACCGCGTACATTGCCAAGAATTCCTGCCTGCGGAAGGCAGACCGCACCCTGCCGCACCACGGAACCATCCATGCTCAAATCCAGATACAGACGGCTGTTACGCTGGTACAGGGCAATGGAGCAGTCCTGTTCATTCAGAGTCACCATGAAGGACTGGTTTTGATATGCTTCCAGAGGAATTTCCAACATCAGAAGTATTTCCTGATCCTTGCGCCGATACCTGCGGCGGCGGAAGTTTCTTTCGCCTGCACCTTTCCGCGTTCGCGTCTGGGGGCAAGTTTGGCGTTGGTATACTGTGCCCTGACCTGCTTGACCTCCAGCAGAGAAAGTTCCACAAAAAGAACCCCCAACCCGTTTTCCCGTTTACGGGTGTAGTTGAAACCTTCCAGATTCAAGTCTGGATATTCCGCATTCGGCGTCACCAGACTGACAAGCTGTGTGCCCGCCTGAAGCGTGGTCAGCGTGTCAAGGGCATCCTGCAAGGTCGCATCGTCTCCCTGAATGCCCAGGGTTACATTCACTTCCAGCGGTGTTGCAACTTTATTGTAGGTGGCGAAGCTTCCTTCTTCCACCGGCGCGGAGACTACTTTGCCTTCATTGCGGATATCCGCTGACAGAAAAGAAGTGAAGGGCACCACCGGCAGACCGTTTTCATCGGCCAGAAGCCAGCGATTGGAAGATTTGTTGAACCAGGAATCGAGGGTGGATGCGGCGACAAGAAGCTGGGACATCAGAACACCCCTCCGTCAGCGGCGTTGACGCCCGGTATCAGCGGATTTTGTTCCAGTGCGCTTACCATGTCCCGGGCGATTCCTGCGGCATCCGTAGCCTGTGTAACAACATTGATAGCCCCGATTGAAGTCTGATTGCTCACGTCAACGGACTTGCTGTTGGTATTGCTGACGGAAGGCGGAACGGCAAGGGCCGTCAGAGCCGTCGAAGGGGGAATGGGATTTTGCCGTTGAGCATAGGAAGGAATCGCCGCACCTCGTCCCGCCGCAAACCCGGAGCGGGCATAATCATATGCCGTAACCGGCTCTTTTTCCCGCCTCATTTCGATACCCGCACGGGCACCGAGAGGCAGAGCGGCTTCAAGCCTATCACGTTTTGATGTGGATTCCTGAGGTTCTTCGCTGTCTCCGAACAGCCCCCCGAAAAACTCCTTGCCCCCTTCCAGCAAGCTGGATGCTCCCGACTTTATCCCCTCCCATGACGGGAGCATATCCAATATTTTTTGAATGGCGACCTTGACAGCCTTGATAATGCCATCCCACAACTCCTTGAAAAACTTTGCCACACCATCAAAAACCTTGCGCAATTCCTGCCCCGCCTCCTTCCATGAGCCGGAGAACAAGGCCTTTATGGAGCCGATGAAACCTGTCAGGATTTGCTCCAGTGGTTCAATGGCACCTTCAAAAAATCCAAAAAATGTCTTTGCGCTGGAAGACAGCGTTTCCCATACCGCTGTGCCGGTTTCTTTCAGCCATTCCCATGCTGCACCCAAACTTTCGGCAATTTCCTCTCCCGTGCCGAATATGGCCCAAAAATCGTCAAATTCAGATATTCCGTGACGGATGTAGACCACCAGGTCGTCAATAACTATGGCCAACGCAACAATGCCCCCGATGATCCATGTAAGAGGGTTGGCCAGCATGGCCACGCCCAACTTGACGAAGGCGGGGAGCAGAACCGCTGTAATGGTTCCCGCCAGCACGGTGACAAAACGGATGATGTTGGGCTCGTTGCGGCGTACCCAGTCCGCCACCTGATGCAGCAGCTCAATTCCTGCCCGGATAGCGGGTGACAATGCGCGCATGATGGTAGTAGACAGCCCGGCCATGGCGAACTGGAAATCCATCAGGGCCAGCTTGCCCTTGCGATACAGCTCAATGTCCTCCCGGTTGACACGGGAAAGCAGTTCCTGCTTCTTGCGCCACTCCTCCATCTGCGGCGTCCAGCGGCCGTACATCTGCGCCACCTGGGACACGCCGGAAAGATAGGTTCCCACCATCGCCCCCACGCTCAGGGCTCCGGCCATGGGCGCGGCAAAGCGGGTGACAATGCCCTGAAGGAAGGAACCCCACTGACGGCCCAAATTCCGCATGGAGTTTCCCGCATCTTTGGCTCTTTGCGCCGCCCGGCTTGCGGTATTGGCAAGTCGGTTCACCCCCTGCGAACCTGTTTCCCCCGCCTGCCGGAACGCCTGCCCCATTCTCTGGCCTTCCCGTGCGGCGTGGCCTGCTTCCTGCGCGGCGCTATTGGCGGATTGCCGCGCCTCGTTCAGCGCATCTTCACAGCCTTCGGCAAAGCCCTGGGCGAAATCCCGCAATCCCTGATCCAGATTCCGCAATACGGCCAACACCTGATTCAGCGCCGCACGGAAATCCCGCGGATCAAGCCCGAGAGAAACAACAAGAGAATCAACTTCCATGCCTCACCTTCCGTTGCGGGCCGCATCAGCGGCCACCCGCTCATTGTAATGTCGAACCTGTATGATTTCGGCCATGTTCAGGGCATCCTCGTAGCTGTACCACGTCTCCAATTCCTTGAGCGTTGCCAGCCGTTCCCCCACAATCAGCGCCGTGAGCGCACTGATATTTTGGGTTTCAACGTATCCGGCCGGAGTGTCGGGCCATCTTCGACGGAGGCGGACGGGCCGCCTTGTGCGAAAAAATCAAAATTGAGCGCCAGAGCTTCCTTACGAAGCGTGAACAGGGTTCGCACGTCCTCAATGAATCCTTCCAGCACATCGGACGTCAACGGCTGTTCCACGCCCGCATCCACGCGGGAACAACAGGCAAGCAGTTCATCCAGAAGGGGCCGCGCCCTGTCATAGTCGAGTTTGCCCAGGGCGGCGATGCCGGAATGAGCCAATGTACGGCCTACCCCCTCCGCAATTTCTCCCACGTTGCGCACGTCGACCTTTGTCTCGTCCAGAATGCCGGTAGCCGCCAGCAGAATGCCCGCGCGGGCTATCCAGCCCTCCAATCGGAGGGCCGACATTTCCCGAATTTTGAAAGTCAGGCTCTTGCCCCGGTCGTCAATGATAATGGTTTTTTCCTTGCGCATGGGTGCTCCTATATAGCCGCATCGGTGATAGCCAGATTGGCGAAGTCAAATTTCCATGTGGTCGGATCCAGCACCTTTTTCGCTGCCGGAACGGGAGTGCCGGATTTGAGGATACCCTGCGTCCAGGTGAAGGTCTTGTTGATACTGGGCACACTGGCAATCAGGGAACACTCATAAATGCCCCGTTTGCGCTCGGAGGCGCGGTAAAGCTGCGAGAGCGCCGCATGACTGGGGCTGGACGCTTCCAGCATGATGGTCACGGTTTTGATGGAGGGCACCCAGCCCGCCACCAGCCCGCCATCCACGCCCATGCGGTCTTCCGCTATGGTCAGTTCGTCCTGACTGTAACTCTGGTCTGTGGAAAATTGTTGCAGACGCACACCGGCGGGAAAAAGACCGTTGACAATCAGGACAAGCGTGGCATTGGCACTGGTAATATCACCAAGAGGAAAATTAGGCATTGTTATTCTCCGTTTGCTTCTCTATTTTTACGCAAGTACAGTGCTGGCAAGATTCAAGCGATGCACGCTCCCCCCGTAACAGTACCAGAGACTTGCTTCGGGAGATTCACGGTTGACCCGTGCTGCGGCCTCCGCTGAATCATCGGAAGGGTCGTCAGGGTCATATCCGACTTGCAGCACATAGCCGTCATTGGTCAGCTCCTGAGAGATATCCCGTCCGGCTTCACGTACCAGCTGCGCTTTCTGCGATTCCGACAGGGCAACGCCGGTATCAATAATGCCGGAGTACAGCGCCCGGTTGATGGGGTCGAGACACCACGACTTGAGCAGTGTGTACCCCTCCTGATTGTAGGGAACGCGCGGGGTCTGCTCAAAGCCGTTCATGCAGGCCACCTGAAGCGCGTTATTCAGCCATACCGCGTTGAGATAGGTATCAATCCATTTCCATGAGCCGAACATCTGCCCCGGATACAGGAAAATGAACTGATCGTTGCGCGTGGCGTAATCGCCCATGAAGTTCATGCCTTGCGCTTCCAGGTTGACGGCATCAGTTCCCCTGGTCACGTTGGCGGGAACGCCTTCCTGCGCCTTGAACGCAAAGGTGATGGTTCCGTTGCGGCGGTTCCAGTCAATGCTGGCCGCAGTCCCCATAATCAGAGCGGCATAGTCGAGATTGTTCCAGACGCCGCAGGTTGCGGAAACATTGGCCTGTTTGAGCGCGGCGGCGATGGTGGAGGAACTGCCCGCCTGAAGCAGCGCGGGGTCATTATCCCAGTAGATATAGAGATAATTGACTCCCTTTGAGGTAGCCCACTGCGCGAAGGCCAGCGCATCAGCCTGCGTGGGCTGCGTGACCGTGGTGAAACAGACGAAATTCTCGGTCAGGTCAAGTATGGCCTCCATGTTCTCCGCCGGAGTCATGGCGTCCACACCGGGGGAAAGTACCGCCGCCGTAGACTGGGTAAGACGCAGAGCCGCGGCAAGGTCGGTAAAAATACCAGAGTGTCCGTCGGTTCCCGGCGTGACCAACACAGCCCCATCGGCCTGAGTCGTTTTAAGTCTATTGACCAAGTCCGTGGAAGGCGAGTTGGTCGTGGGTTTGCCATAGCTCAATGTAGCCGTGGAACCTGTCGATAACGTCGAAAGAACAATGGCTGTACCCGCCGAATTGAGCGCGGCGGAAAGACCATACATCTGAAGCGATGAATCCAGCACCCCCGCAACATCCGCCAAAGACGCACAGCTCGTAAAGTCGAGGCCGGTTATAACCTGATTCGTTCCGTCAACCTCTATATCAAACCCACCAGTACGAATCGAGGTGAGCTCACTGAGAACGACAGGCCCAAGCGTCAACGAGGCTGAGGCAGCGGGGATAGCCGTTATGTCCGGCGCTTCGGCGTAATTTACGCCCTCATCGGCTCCAGCGGCCCCCCCCGTGATGGTGAAGGCATCGAACAGGCTGGAATAGGCAACAGTTGCGTTTGTCCACGCTTCCCCCCCAGCGTCCACTTTCCGAAGGGCTGTCTGGAGAATTTGCGCAACATCGGACAGGGAGGAGGCTCCGGAGAAATCCACGCTGCCCAGCGCTCCTCTGTAGCTTCCCAGCATCAGAGACATGCCGCCGTCCCTTATTTCCCTCAATGCGGCCAGGGTCGCGGAAGGCAGAGCATTGAACGCGCCGCCCCGGATAAAGGGCGCGGCATCTTCAGTGACACGACGTCCCACATAGAAGGCACGAGGTTTTGTAAAGGAATTGTTGTAACCCTGAAAATAAATAGCCGCCGCTTGGTATTCGGGGGAATCAAGTCCGAAATACTTCCCCACACTGTCCGCATCCGGGAACGGCAGAGCCATTTGAGACGAGGGGATGACCTCCGAAGCGGAAAGCAGCAGCCCGTTGAATTCAAGGTCATTGCCGCCCGGCGTAAGCAGCCGGGGATTGACGGTGACGATTTGTGATGCGGGAATAGGCATGTTTTCAACTCCTATCGGGTAACGGGATGGTGGACATCCACATTTTCAAGTGTGATATGAACCTTGTCGAACGCATCGACATTGACGTCGACATCCGCCCATCCGGCAAGGTGCAGCATGACGCTGTAGCGTGTTTGCCACTGGTTCTGGTCATTGGTGAATGGCAGGGCGCGGGGGTCGTCGGCATGGAGCGCGGAAAGTCCGTAAGGCCGAAAAAAATCCACAGCCACGGCGTTACGACCGAGAATGACGAATTGCGACGCCATACGGGAAACGCGTTCCTCATCCTGCCCGCAAAAGTCCATCTGCACGTCGTACAGGGTGAGCATGGCAAGGTTCAGGTCGAGGCCCGGAGCCTGATTGGCGGGCATCTTCCATTGCCGGACATTGGTACCGCGTCGGGCCGCCCCCAAAAGAGTGAGCACCACAAAGTCGTTCTTTTTCGGGAGGGCCGCCCGGTTTCCCCATCCGCGCACGATATGCGCCGGGGGAGGGGAAAGCCGTGCCTGAAGAAAATCAAAAACAGCGCCCAGAATGTCGGTCATGCGAAGGCCCTCGCTTGTTTGACATTGAACGGTATAAAATTTATACCTTTTGCATGAAGTTTGAGTACGACCCCAACAAGAGCCTGAGCAACAAACTCAAGCACGGCATGGATTTTGAAGAAGCGCAGGCGCTGTGGGAGGATCCGAACGCCATCCGGATTCCCGCCCGTAGTGACGTTGAAACCCGTTTTGCAGCCGTCGGGTTGATTGACGGACGTTTCTGGTCCGCGTTTTTTACATATCGGGACACGACGATCAGAATTATTTCCGTGCGTCGCTCCCGTGAAAAGGAGATTGCAAAATATGAAGAAGAGCTTGCCCGCCGAAGAGCTTGACCGGAAGTTCGACGCTGGTGAAGACATCAGCGAATACCTCGATTTCGATAACACCCGCCCCCTGAACCGGGAGAAGCGCGTCAACGTGGATCTTTCCGTATGGATGCTGAACGCCCTGGACAGGGAAGCCGAACGTCTGAACATTTCGCGCCAGGCGGTCATCAAGACCATGCTGGATGCCCAATTGCGCGCGCGGGGAGTCGTGCCCGCATAACGACGCGGGGACATCATGCCCGTTCCTCCTCGCCCTCTTCGCCCACCCTGGCGGAGGGGGCGTTTTCCGTATTATCGGGGCTGGCGGAAAGATCCGGCCCCTCAAGCTGCTGCACCATTCCCACGCACACCCATCCGGAAGCGGTGAAGTCTTCCAGCATGGCGGTGACCAGCCACCAGGAGCCATCGTCCCGCTGTATCATGTCACCGTTCCGGGACAAGGGGCGGATGATGCCAGCCGGGGGCGTGGTCGGGGCCGGGGCAAAAAGATAGGCTTTGCGATCCCGTTGCGTCAGATTCACGGCCTCCGCATGCCGCAAATCGTCGCTGCCCAAACTTTGAATCTGGGCGGTGACGGTCTGTGCCGGAGCGTATACCGGCACAATGCGGCCCCTGATGTTCCGCTGCCCTACAGACTGCCGCAGGGTGACGGTTTCATCGGGGTGCAGCGCGGGGATTGCCCCCCGTACAATGGCATGCAGGTTCATCATTCTTCCACCTCGTACCAGATGGAACCACGCAACACCCCTGTATGATACAGAGGTTTGTCACTTTCCTTTTGAGCCAGCGTCAGCGGAGAATTGGGAGTCGCCCAACTAGGAGAGTCATCCATCGTAGCCTGTATATCTTCCATCATGGTGCGCCCCATTTCTTCCAGAGCCTGTTCCGGGGAATACCCATGTCGAAGGAGGTGACCCAAGCGTTTAACCCAGTCCGCCCGGTGCGTCTTGACTGTCTGGAGCATGAACGGACGGGGAGGAATGACAATTTTTGTCGTCGTTTTTTTGAGATGAATGCCCAAATTGGCGGCCAACCAGCCTCGCATTTTGGGCGTAACCGTCACCTCTCCCCCAAATTCCTGAATAATGGCGACCATCACGACGGACTTTCCATCAGGATAGGTTGCGCCGGTAGGAGCATTTGCCATAACTCCGGCCTTGACCATCGGAGCTTGCCGCGCCATCTCTTGAAGTCTGCGAATCAGGCGGTCGCCGCCTCTCAAGGTTGCGCTCATGCTTCACACCATTGACAGAAATCTGTACATATTTTAGGAATTCGGAAAACAAGGACAGGACGCATGGACGTTATTTCGTACACCGAGGCCCGCCAGCATCTGGCGGCCACCATGGACAAGGTGGTCAGCGATGCCGCGCCGCTGCTCATTACCCGCCAGAAGGCCGCGCCTGTGGTGATGATGAGCCTGGAAGAATTCAACAGCATGAACGAAACCATGTATTTGTTGGGCAACCCGGCCAACGCGGAGCATCTGCGGCGATCCATAGCCGATATAGAGGCCGGAAAAACCACGCGCGTTGACCTTGAAGACCTGACCCGCCTGTGAATATCGAACTTTCGGAGCAGGCGAGGGAAGACCTTTGCCACTGGAACCGGGTTGACCCCTCGCGCACGGCAAGAATTCAACTTCTGCTCGCGGACATCATGAAAACGCCGCACAGCGGCCTGGGCAAGCCGGAACCTCTGAAACACGACCTGACAGGGTACTGGTCGCGCCGCATCGACAGGGAACATCGCCTTGTCTATCGGCTGGAGGGAGAAACGATCCTTGTCGCTTCCTGCCGCTACCATTATCGTTGATCCTCCGGCTTCCATGTGATGGGCGACTTTCTCAGAGATTGTTTGTTCAGCTATTCGTCGCGCCCCACGCGGGCGCGTGGATTGAAACCATGTCGCGCTCATGCTTCTACCCCCACGGATGCCAGTGGCGCACGGCGTAATACCGTCCGCCGACAACATACGGTTGGACGGCCTGCCAGAAGGTCTGGCCGCACGGTGTCTGACTGTAGTAGGCCTTGCCGATGTTCTGCGGGAGGGAGAACGACACACTGACGCTGCCTTCCGTGGCGGACGACAGCGGGCCGCCTTGTCCCGACGGCCACAGGGCCATGGTGGCGATGTGGCAGACCAGCAGCCACAGGAGCGTTCGGCGAATCAGGATGCCCCGCTCCGGGTCGTAGGGCACCGGAGAAGCGTCCGTATTATCCAGCAGCAGGCAGGCAAGGTCGAAGGCCTGTTCAAGCTGGGCATCGGATATCAGCTCCGACGAAAAGCGTGGGTACGCCTCACGGAAGGCCGCCGGGTCGAACACTACCACCGCCATGGCTAATCCTTGCCGTCGTTGGGTTTGGTCTGCGTCTTTTCCGGGTCCACCGGCTCCAGACCGTGGCGGAGTTCGGCGCGTTCGTCCGCCATGTCCACGGCGTCGGCTTTGCGGTCAGCCGCGAAAATCAGACCGCTTTCAAAAATTTTCATGCTGGGGCCGTAGGTTTTCTCAATGAATTCCCAGTCCGCGCGGGCGATGGTAGTGAGGCCGTAACCACCCACGGGCAGGATGCCCTTTTCCTTGCCGCGCAGATGAGCTGCGTTGCCGTTGATGATGACGCGGCGTCCGTCCGGCATGGGGAAGACAATGCCGGAAGCCCGATTGAGGGCGACCACCACCGTATCAGCGGCGGAAGGAGCGGGGGTCGGTTCGGAGTTGACGACGGGCGCGGCGGATTCCGTCACAGGCTGAGGCTGGCGGGAGGCTGAAGAGTTATGTTTTCTGGCCATGAGAAATTCCTTGTATGCCCGGAAGTCACGTTCACTTCCGGGGTTATGGTTTCGCGCGGATGCGTTCCGCCTAGGCTCCGGTCATCTGAGCCACGGCAAACGGCATACGCACGATGCCGCCGTAAGTGGAAGAGATGAACTTCTGACGGAAGCTCGACAGGTCAGGCACAATACGGCCAGCCCGCATTTTTTCGCCGAAGGCGAGGATGCCTGTCCGCTGCCCCCCAACTTCCGACGCCACCATGAGCACGGTTTCGCCAGCGGTATCACTGTGCAGTTCCGGCAACGAGACGATGGTCAGGTTGCGGAAATAGCGGTTGAGCATATCCAGAACCGATACGTTGAAATCGGTAGCGGAGCCAAGGGCCACTTCCAGTTCCGGCGACAGCACCAGCTTGAGCGGCGTATCCTTGTCGATGAGACCGTTGGAATTGGTGGCGAGTTCCGCGAAGAGTGCCCGGATATCGTTGTAAATCTGAACTGTGGTCTTGTCGGCCCAGTTGGTGGAATTGCCGGTTCCGGTGGGGGCGGCGGTGATGGCGTTGGGCAGGTTGGGGTCATTGAGGATGCCGGAAATTTCGCGGCCAGCCACGCCCAGCAGGTAGAAGCGGTTAGCGTCGATATCCAGCACGGTGGCGGCGGCGCGCTGCTTGGACGCGGCGAGGTTGACCTTGGCCGTACTCGACAGCGCGCTTTCCAAATCGCCGTAAGTGATAGTGGTCTGGAAAACGTACTGTTGCCGCGTCATCCATTCGGAGTTGACGTCGCTGGTAGTGCCGTTGGCGTAGTCGCTGTACGGCTCCGTGCGGCCCACCATTTCATCCACGCGCCACTTGAAATAGGGCGTGGTCCAATCTCCGCGCTTTTCCTCCGTGAAGATTTCACGGGCACGGCGCGGAGCTGTCATGATTTCGATGACCTGGGGGTCAATGTAGGCCGCCAGTTCCGCCGGAACTGTGGTATTGGGCGTGGTAAGCATGGCCGCGTCCTGCGCGATGCGGGCCCGGTTTTCCGGCGTGACCCACAGACGCGCTCCCGGAAAGATGAAGCCGTACTGCGCGGCCTGGTCAAAGGAAAGCTTTTTGGGCATGATCTCTTCTCCTCTTCCTACTCGGAAGCCGCGGGGGCGGCCACAAGCGGAGTCCAGTTGCTGATGATGATGGGTTCCCCCGCAGCGCCGGGGGTTTTGACCACCCAGCCGGTGTCCAGGTGCGTGGCGTCCGGGGTGCCGGTGCTGATGGAACCGTCCGCTGTGGAGGCCAGCACTTTCTGGCCCACAGTGGCGGCGGTGGAGGACACGGCCCAGTAATCACCGCGCACGGCCACGGTAAGAGCCGCGCCCTCGGGCACGGTAAGAGTGCCGTCGTCCAGCAGATTCCAGTTGACGTAGTTGATAACGCGTTCGGCGAAGCCCAGCACTTCGGTGGCGGAACCGGCCACGTTCGTGGCGCGGGTGTTGTCGATGACGCTCTCCTCCACCACGGGGAAGACAAAGCCGCCCACGGGCAGCGCTTTGGACGCCAGCGGGTTGACCGGGGTATAGACGCTCTGATCCGGAGTTGCCTTGGCTCCGGGCACACCCTGAGCGAGATAACGATTGACTTTGGTTTGCAGAGGCATGGGATTTCCTTCCGCCTAGTCGGCGATGTTGATATTTTTGAGGCCCGCGAAGGATCCGCTGAAGTCGGCGTCCACCACTTTGTGATCGCGGGCGATGCCGCCCAACTCCTGTTCCTTTTTGTGGGAGGAAAGGACGTCGATCATGCCGCGCCACGCCTGGCGCGGGTACTTGCGGGGATCCATCCCAGACTGTTCCAGGGCGTAGCCGTACACGTCGGAAGCCGAGTCAAAAGCCAGAGGATCGAGTTCTCCCACCAGAGGACGCACATCGCGCACGGCCTGATGCAGTCCTCGCATATGGTTCTGAGCATCCGCCACGGCGGATGCCCGGATGCGGGCCGCGTCCATGGCCGTGAAGGAACGCGGGGCAGGCCGTCGGAAGGCGCTATCCTGCGCGGCGGAAGAAGCGTCGGGTTCGGCGTCTCCGGTGGCCGGGGAATAGGCCAGGTTTTGCAGGGAATCAGTGAGTTTTTTCCGCTGTTCGGGCGTCAGGTCGGGCACCTCGTCCAGAATGCGGGCGATGGCCGCGTTCTTGTCCTCGTCTTTGCCCATGGCCTTCTTCATACCGGCCGCTTCATGTTCGCGGTCGAGCTTGCGGCGTTCCGCCGGGTTCCGAATCAGTTCTTCCCCGTATTTCACACCTTCGCCGAAGGCGCGGGATTCCACCGGATTTTCGGCGTCCAGACCGCAGGCGTCCATGGCCTTTTTCATGCCTTCGGATTCGTGTTCCCTATCCAGACGACGGCGTTCATCAGGATTGCGCTCCAGTTCCTCGCCGTACTTGACGCCTTCCGCGAATGCCCGCGACGCGGTGGGGTCTTCCGCATCAAGGCCGCATTTATCCATGGCTTTTTTCATTTCCTCGTCCATAGCGCCGGTTTTCTTCTCGTCTCCGGTGGCCGGAGCGTAGGCCAAGTCAGTCAGGGAATCGGTGAGTTTTTTGACTTCCTCCGGGTCCAGTTTGGCGGACAGTTCCCCGATAAGCCTGCGGATTTCCTCGGCCTTGTCTTCGTCTTCCGTAACGTCCACGATTTCCCCGGTATTGGGATCCACTTTGTGCAGATCGATGATGGCTTGAGCCAGATCGACTTCCTTGCGTTCGGTTTCGGGGTCGGCGTCCTGCGCCCCCCGGAACCAGCGTTTCAGCTTCATGACAACTCCTTGGATGAGGTTGGGTTTTCGGGTTGTGTCCGCGACGGGTTGAGGATTGACGCGGACGGGTTTGATAGCTATATTAAGGTCAACAGCGGGTGGAAAGCCCGTAGAATCCCCGCCAACCGTAGGTTTGTTCCCTACGCCACTGGCTGGGGATTCTTTTTTGTGTCTCTTTTCAAGGAACAAATCATAATAAAGATTGCCCTTCCGGTCTTTTCCCAAAAGCACTTCAACTTCTCTGGGCTTGCCTTTGAAATCCACCGTGCTTGAAATGGGGATAAAAGCCACAATATCGTCATTTCTTGAATGGTCTATCGCCTCTTCCTTGCCCAGTTTCCCGGTTTCAATAATGTCTCGAATCGCCGGGAACATGAGAAGTTTATCCGGGTTACCGCTGAAGCTTCTTGACTTCTCCATACCCTTGCGAGTGAATTGTATTTCTCCAATATCATCCCGATGAGCCGGTTTGCCCTGTAAATGTTCCTTGTAGTAGTCCACGGCCTTTTGCCGCAGTTCCTTCACGTCGCGGTAGCTGCCGAGTTCGTTGCCGGTCAGGGAAATTTTCGCACCGGAGGAAGCGCCCCGCTCGCCGCCGCTTTCCCCGCTTCCGTTGCCGAACCTGCCGCTTTTGTCGCGCGGGTGTTTGCTTTCCTCAAAGGCGGCGTCGTGAGCGCCACGCAGCGCCCCGTCCGCCACCACCACGTCCGGGCCAGCGCGGCCTTCCTCCACCAGAGCCACATGATTGCCCCGGATGTTGCGCATGACGAAATCGTAGGCGACGCCCTCGTGTTGGCCCGGCGTGAAGTCCGGGTCGTAGCGGTAGGCGCAGGAAAGCTCGCGGAAGGAACCATCCTCAATCGCCGCAATGGCGTCGCCGTTCCACACGGTGAGGGGGGCATCGATGTAGGGCGCGTTCCACACGGCGGCCCCCACCGCGCCCACGCGCGTCAGGCGGGCCGGTTCTTCCGCGCTGTCGATGTGGTGTTCGATATGCAGGGGCAGCCCTTGCCACGTGGACAAAGATTTCTTCAACTCCTCCGGGGCACGGAAACCGTAATAGACAGCCTCCGGGTCAAGGCCCGCCTCTTGCCAGCCGGGGATTTCCCGCCCGTAGTAGGGGTTCACCGTAGCCTTGGTGATGTGGGACGAGGAGACGTGCAGAAAGCCGTTCTCGTCCGTGCTGCGGGCGCTGGGAGCAGCGTCGAAGGTGAGGGTGCGGGGGGTGGTCATGGTCAGTCTCCCAGTTCAGGCACAATACGCCTGTAAGAGCATCTACAGTTTGGCAGTTCAGCCGGAAGAACTTTCCGTTTCACGCCCTTTGTGTCGTCGTATAGGCCTTCCGATAATTTGAACTTCATGCCATTCATGGCCTTATGCGCAGGACGACTGGAATGCGCACCGGGCAAATGCACCCATATCCCTTCTGTAACGCCCATTTGCTCGTCTCTGGTGCGTAAAATGGCTTGTGTGGCCTTATCACTCTGGTCACGGGCAATCATGGCCGCACGGCGGCGCGTAATATTGTAACGCTTATCCAGTGCTTCTGTGATATAGTGCAAATCGCGCCCCATACTGACACCATTGGTCACAATACCGCGTACATCTTCCAAGTATTGACGAGGTATGGACTTGATAAGTCCAACATTCCATGAAATAAGCGCCTCTGTAACGGTATTGAGATTGCGAGATGGTTTGAAATTGACTGTAAAACCTGCTTCTTTATAAGCTTGTTCCAAAGATGACGTTGCCTTGCGACTTACCTGACCGATAAAATTTTTGGCGAGCCAAGCAGCCAACATATCCCATTTTTTGAGCCATCTTCGAGCATCACGGTTGAATCGTTGAAGAATAACATGAACAGGTGAAGCATCGCCCACAATCCTTTCTTCTTCATGATGGTATGCGGCTTCAATCCAATAGGTGACAGAGCGGTTCATGTCGTCGATCATGGCTTCCAGCCTGCGGCGATATTTGACCCGAATGCCCGCGTTGGGCTTGATGGCGCGGAGGATTTTCATGCTGTTTGTGTCTCGTTCGGCTTGACATCCCGCCCCCTTTTGTGTCGGGTAAGCCCGAAAAGGGAGGGGGAAACATGTGCATGTATTGGGTTTTCTATGAGCCTCGTTCCGCTGAACAGGAAAAAATTGACACCGAGAAAATCAGGTCTCACTTCGACAGGCCTAGCGCTCATCGTATAGCTCCGGGACTATGGTTCTTAATATCCGGCCCATCTCCCGCGACCTTGCAGCATGTTTTTCTGCAAATCCTGGGCTATTCTCCCCGATGTCTTGTTTCATCCATTTCAGAATCAGCAATCCTACGTTTAGGAGCCGGAGACGACGTACTTCAAGACTTGCTTCGGGGGGTTCTTCCCCCGCAAGTTGAGATATGGTAAGTTCCATGTCCCCGTTCATCATGATAGAAATTTGCTCACCCATTCCCATACACCGTCCTCTTGCGTTCTTCTTGCTGTTCATCCGCAAAACGCAGATTGACAACCTCGAACTGAGGCGCTATCGTTTCTCCATTGACAGCATGGCTGTCCTGAACCCCGGACATTCTCAGGAAAGGCCCTGAGTCCATGGACGGGGTTTTTTAACGCCTTGACTTTCGCCGTCAACCGCTCCATACTTCCTGAAAAAGTCAGGTTGTAACCCGGAGACCAGCCTCCTGTTCCGGTGCGTGCGACGAAGTACATGGCTGAACTTCCTTCCTGACTAGCCCTCATTTCTTATTCTTTCTCCCTTCCGTTCCAATTGTCGACGTGATCTGTTTCTCACCGTATGCCAGTGGACAATTTCAAGATTGTCTTTGTTTTCCGCTATATCCAAAAGAGTAACAGAGCTTTTGTCTTCATCCGTCCGTGATATGAAATTGATATAGGGTTTGTCCTGATTTCCAGGGATAACAGCGTCGGGATTATAGAGTGCCTGTCCTATAATTTTTGCGGCATCATCCCGTTTGACATCAGGATGATCACGTTCATTCTTGTCAATAACACTTTTTTTCAACAATACAGGTTTTTCACCTATACCTAATTCTTCCAGTTCAGTTTCATTCAAGGAAGGAAGAATATTATCTTTTTCAAAATCAATAGTAATACTGTTGATTTTTTCCTGAATCGACTTGTTTACTGTTTTCTGCCCCACGTTCCCTTTCACAATAGCCCCGGTCTCCGTATCAACCTGAAAATGCTTGCCACCTTTTGAGGTGCGCCAGATTTCCGCATCGTCCGTGAGTTCCAGCGCCGCATCGTACACGGCCCCCGCCTTGTCCACGTCGTCCAGTTCCGTTCCGGATTCACCCGACAATTCATCCGGCATTTCATTACCTTCCGGCACCGCCTCCGGATCGATATCAGCAAAGCCGCTATCCGGGTCGTCCGCCAAAGCTTTACGAGCCTCTTCCGGTGCGATGATATCGCGGTCAAGATAAACGGCGATGGTGTCAGCTTTCGTCTTCTGAAGTGTGGCCAACGCCGCCCTGTCCTCCTCGCCTAACGGTGCAAAGTCGAAGGTGACGGATGAATCAATTTTGCCGTGCAGGTGGAGCTGGAGGCAGTTGAGGACGGTACGAATGCCGTTCCGCAGCACCTTTTCCTGCTGGCTGGTGATATAGTCGTAATAATTGCGGATATCGCTCTCGCCCGTGGCGTTGAAGCCGGAAGGACTGATGCCGAGCAGCTTGACCGCCGGAGTACGGTTCAGGGCCGCCAGAATCTCAAGGGACTGACGCACAATATCCGTCACACCGGAGAGGGGCGTTTCCAGTTTCAGGACATCCTCATCATCCTTGTCTATAGCCAGCACGCCGTCATTGTTCATATTCTGTGTCATGAAACGGATACGAGCATCCAACTGGCCTGTTCCACCTGCGGAGAAAAGGATATCAGCCATTTTGGTCTTGAAGACCGTAAGACTGAACTTTGTGAGCAGACGGGCGGCTGCCGCACGGCATTCCTGAAAATGCAGTACATAATCCCATAATATCTGCGCCTGGGGGATGCCCAGAAAATTGTAGGCCGGCCGGAGCAGCACCGGCACCTCGTTGGCCACCAGCCGAATGAGGCGCGAGGCGTGGATGCGCTGTCCCATTACCCACCACCAGCGGGGCCGGAAATAGTGGGGGGAGAGGGGGGAAACGCTGTCGTAATCGCCGGGAAAGACGTTCACCGGGTCAACCACGACAAGGTTCAGGGAAAGACCGGGTTTCAGTTCCGCCGAATATGCCCCCATATATACTGATCTTCCAAATTTTTACTAAACAATGTTTAGCAAAACTGGTACACTGCA
>CAJTSU010000044.1 GCA_910579055.1 uncultured Mailhella sp.
CCCGCCAGCCCGCCGCCTACGACGACGATGGTTTTCCTTTGGTTCGCGGGGTGTATTTCCAGCGCCTTTTCCACAGTCAGCGCGGGGTTCACCGTACAGCACATGCCCCGCCCCGCCAGATGCGGGCGGTTTGCCCAAGTCTGGCAATTGTTGCAGCGCAGGCATTGACGTATGGTTTGCACATCATCGCGCCGCACCTTGTCCACATAATCCGGATCGGCAAGCAGGGGGCGGGTAATTCCGATGAAATCGGCCTTGCCTTCCGCGAGTATGTTTTCCGCTTCCAGCGGGTCGTGGGTTCCGCCGTTGGCAATGACTGTGACCTGCGGCAGCGCTTTTTTCACCGCAGCGATATCCTCCAGACCGGGGATATCAGGCAGGGGGTAGGGCGGGCATTCCAGATACAGGCTTTCCTGTCCGCCGGATGCCAGCAGAAAGGCGTCCACCCCGTGCTCGGCCATGCGGGCGATCTGCTCAATGCCTTCTTCCAGAGAAAGCCCGCCCTCAATGCCCTCATAGCTGAATGTACCCATGACGACGGGGAAATCGTCTCGTGTCTTTTCGCGTATGGCATCCACGATCATGAGCGGATAGCGGACGCGATTTTCCGGGCTTCCGCCGAATTCATCCGTCCGGCGGTTACTCCAGGGCGAGAGAAACTGGGAAATGTATTTTCCTGCCCGTCCATGCAGGGAGAAGCCTTCGAAACCCGCCTCATATAAACGGCGGCCCGCCTCTGCGTAACACTTGAGGTAGAGCATCATTTCCTCACGGGAAATTTCGCGGGGGCGTTTCATGTTCCATGATCCAACCACGGGAGAGGGTGCCATTTCCACCCCGGCCAGACGGGAACCTGATCCGCCGAGCTGGAGGATGGCCCGTGATCCGCCGTTTTTGATGGCCGAAGCCAGAGCGGCGAGTTTTTCGATGTATTTGTCGTCCCACAGGGCCAGCCCCTGAGCCAGCTTGACGGCGGGCCAGGCAAAAGTCTGCTGGGCGATGACCAGCCCGGGGCCCTTGCCGTCCCGGCTGCGTGCCCTGTGATAGTCAATAAGTTCCTGTTTGACGTAACCGTCAGCGTCGGCACAGCGGGTCTGCACGGAACCCTGGACAAAGCGATTGGGTACTTCAAGCGTGCCGATTCTGCCGGGCGTGAAAAGATGGGGGAATGCCATGAGAGCTCCACAACAGTTTGTGTTTTCCGCAGAATAAATCAGCGCTTCCTTAAACAAGCAGCCCTGCGGGCGTAACGATGCCGAAGAAGAGATGAAAGACCAGATAGGTGGCGATACTGTACAGCACACTGTATGCCAGACAGGCCGACAGTGATCTGCCGGAGCTGACTTCACCCGCGATGGTGCGGAGCATAATGGTCAGCGCCAGCACCATCAGGAAGGAGGAGACATAGAAGCCGATTATGTCGATGAGCCGGAGGTACAGGAACCATATGATCAGTACGCCGAAAAGAGCTGCCCAGCGTATGCCCCTGAAGGGGGAATCCAGCTTGCCCGCGTACTGCCTGCCGAAGAAGATGGTTTTGCCCAGCAGTGCGCCCATACTGATAATCAGCACACTCAGCACGATGCGCGGGAAAAGAGCGGTTGAGGGAGCGAGGTCGCCGAGCATGCCGTACAGCAGGACGCTCGCTCCGAGCACCAGAATGCTGTAGGCCGCGTCATAACCGCGTAAGCCGGCCCAGGGCCCGGGGGCGCGTTGTTCCGCACAGGGGGCGGAAGGAGTCTTTACACTCTTGCCGTGTGCGCGCCAGGCCATGAACAGGCGGTATGCAAAATAGATGACCACCAGGCCAATGATGACCAAGGCAATGGTGCGGCCCATGAAGTACGTGAGTAAACCTCCTTGCGCGCGGGCCAGGGTCAGGGTTTCCAGCAGGGAGCCTTCGGTTATGCCGCCGAGGATCATGCCGAGAATAAACGCTCCGGGATTGAAGCCCAGGCGCAGCAGGAAGAAGGCGGCAAGGCCGAATCCGGAGAAGAGCCACATGTCGAATTCCAGGCCGCGTACCACATACGCGCCGATGCAGCATACCACCAGCAGGGAGGGGAAAAGCAGATAGGGAGGAACCTTCAGGATATTGGCAAAGGAACCGATGGTGAGGAACCCGAGCAGGAGCTGAACCACAGCGGCCAGAAAGACGGCCATGATCAGCAGGTAGACAAGATTGCCCTGCGAAACAAGGAAATTGGGGCCGGGGGTCATACCATGCAGGAAGATGGCTCCCATAAAGATCGCGGCGGAGGGAGAGCCGGGAATGCCCAGTGCCAGAACCGGAATGAGCGAACCGCCCACCAGGCCGTTGTTGCCGGCTTCCGGCGCGGCGATGCCTTCCGGCGCGCCTTTTCCAAATTCTTCGGGATGCTTTGAACCACGCTTCGCGGAACTGTAGGCCACCATGGTGGCCACGGAACCGCCGACTCCGGGCACGATGCCGATGAGCACTCCGAACAGCCCGGAGCGCAGAAGCAGAAGCTTCATGCGGGAGAACATGTCGTGGAAGATATTGAGAAAAATGCGGGCATTTTCACGCATGCTCATGTTTTGCATGGCAACGGCCTGTGTGCTGTCTTGTCTGCCCAGCGCCAGCCGCAGCAGGTGCGGCACGGAAAAAACGCCCAGCATGACCGGAATGAAGGGTATCCCGCCGATAAGAATGGGGATGTCGAAATCAAAGCGTGGATTGCCCATGAAGGCGTCCGCGCCGATACAGGTCATGAATACGCCGAGAGCTGCTGAAGCAATGCCCTTGAGAGGATCCCCCGCGCTGATGGAACCAACCAGCAACAGGCCGATGGCGGCCAGTGCAAATATTTCACCCGCGCCGAAATGGAGAACCGCGCCGCCCAGTATGGGCATGCAGAAGAGCATGACCAGGCCGGAAACAATACCCCCGGAAAAGCTGGCGATATTGGAAATGAACAGGGCTTCGCGGGCCTTGCCCTGGTGAGCCATGGGGAATCCGTCAAAGCAGGTGACTACGGCTCCGCCTGTGCCGGGCGTATTCAGCAGGATGGAGGATATGGAACCGCCGTATTCCGCGCCGACGTACACGCCGCACAGGGCTACAAAGGCGGTTCCGGGGTCGAGGTTGTACGTCAGCGGCAGCACAAGGATCAGCCCGGTGGCGGCGCCGAAACCGGGCAGAGCCCCGATGATGATGCCGAGGCTGACGGTCAGAATCAACGTCAGGATATTGATGGGTTGCAAAACGCCCAGCAAGCCCTGCAAAGCCATGTCCAGCATGGAGTCCTCCAAAAAAGTCGTGCAGTCGGAGGCGGGAAGAGCAGCTTGAGGAGAGCAACCGCCCCCTCAAGCTCCCCCGTCAGGGCGTACCACGCCCCGCACCTCCAATTATGAATTTGACTGGTTTACTGCATGGAAGCCTTGATGGCGTCCCCGGCCTCTGCTGTTTGCTTGATGGCGAGATCCGTAATGGCCTTAACCTGCTCGTGGTCGAACATGCCGTAACCGATATCCAGCTTGATGAATTCGGCCTTGATGTTCTCGTCGGTGAGCAGCGGGGCAAACACGGCTCGCAGTCTTTCCACGATTTCCTCAGGCGTTCCCTTGCGGGCGTAGAGAATATTGACTGCCGAAATATCCACCATTTGCGGATAGCCCAGTTCGGTGAATGTGGGAATGTCGGGCTGCAGGCGTTCTTTGGAAGCTGTGGCCAGCACCCGCAGCTTGCCGGGATACATGGTCAGCCACTGCAGGTTGTTGAAGGTCGCGTCGATTTGTCCGCCCAGCAGCGCCGCATTCATCTTGCCCGCGCTGTTGAAAGGCACGCGGGTCATCTGCAAGCCAGTCAGCTTGGAGAACAAGGCGAAAGAAAGGTGGTTGCTGGAAAGGGAGCCGGTCGTGCCCACAGTCAGCTTGCCGGGGTTTTCCCTGGCGTAGCTGATGAGATCCTCAAGCGTCTTGAACGGGCCGTCTGCGAGCACATTGAGCGTGTCCGGGCGCCATGTCGCTCCGAAGATGGGCACAAGGTTGTCGTTATTATAGGCGGTTTTCTGGAAGGTGGACTGCATGGTGATATGCGGCTGATTATAGAACAGCAGGGTGTAGCCGTCGGGTTTGGTGGTCATGAAATAGTTGCTGCCCACCACGGCTCCGCCGCCGGTCTTGTAGTCGAGAATGATTTTCTGCCCCAGCAGTTCTTCCATTTTCGGGAGCATGACGCGGATGATGCGATCCGCGCCGGAGCCTGCGCCAAAGGGCAGGACAACGGTGACGGGGCGATCCGGGTAGGTTCCGGCCCGGGCCGACGGGGCGGCGGGCAGGGCAAGACCGAGCATGAGCAGCGCGGAAGCCATGAGTTTGGTCAGACGGGACATGATATCCTCCTTTTGGGGGTAGTTACTGATTCCAGAGAGCATTTCAAGAGCGAAATGCTTAGAGCGTTCTGCCGAGTAAAGCGCCTTCACGAATGGCGTACAGCGCGTCTCCGATCCGGCGGCAGTCGCCTATGGCGTGGTATTCGATGCCCAGTTCGTCCAGGTCTTTGGCGAGTCCGTTGACCGGAACCGTGCCGATGGCCAGAACCACGGTATCACAGGGCAGGGTAAGCATGGAGCCGTTATTGGCTGCATCCACGCCTTCACTGTTCAGGCGTATAAGCGGGGAATTCGGGTAGAAGCGCACTTTTGCCGCGGCCATTTCGTTGCGGTAGATACCCACCAGACGGGGAATGCCCCCCTGTCCGATTTCAAACGCTTCCAGCAACGACACATCCTTGCCTTGTTTCGCCAGTTTTGTGGCGACTTCCATTCCGATGTAGCGGCCGCCCACAACAACGACGCGATCCCCCACTTCCGCGCGATCCATGATCACATCCATCCCCTGCACCACGGTGGGGCCGCCGTGGGCGGGACGATCCACCGGAGGCAGACCGCGCGGCACTGCTCCGGTAGCCAATACAACCACATCAGGCCTGTGGGCTTCCAGAAATCCGCGATCCACGTCAACCCCCGTATGGATGGTGACACCGGCCTGTTTCATGGCGTTGAGCATCCAGGGGACAAGCGTGCGGAAATCGGACTTGTATTCCGCCTTGCCCGCTATGAGCCACTGGCCGCCAAGCTCAGCCTCCTTTTCATACAGGTCAACATGGTGTCCGCGTTCGGCAAGAGTATGAGCAGCTTCCATTCCCGCAAGCCCTCCCCCTGCCACCATGATGCGTTTGGGAGTCGCAGCCGGTTCGGGAGCAGGGAATTCCGCCTCGCGCATGGCGGCGGGGTTGACTGTACAGGTGATACCCGGCGAGGGAATACGATCCTTGCGGGATTTGTAGGTAAAGCAGTTCAGGCAGTAAATGCAGCGCTTGATGTCGCGGTAACGGCCTTCCCTGGCCTTGATGAGCAGTTCGGGGTCGGTGATGAAGGGACGCCCCAGGGAAATGAAGTCCGCCGCGCCTTCTTGCAGCAAATGTTCCGCCGCAAGAGGATCATGTATTTTGCCCACCGCAATGACAGGCTTTCCGGCCGCTTCTCCCACGGGGCGCGCAAGATGCGCGATGCAGTTTTTGGGAAAGAAGTAGTTGAATGAGGTGTTCCAGCCCTTTTCCTGGTTTCCTGCGGAACATTCAAAGGCGTCGACTCCGGTAGCGCTCATGATCCGCGCGATCTCCAGCCCGTCCGCGGCGGTGTTGCCGCCTTCAATCATATCGTCTGCGCTGAAGCGGAATATGATGGGAAAATCTTCTCCCGCCTCTTTGCGGATGGCTTCGACAATCCGGCGGGCAAAAAGCGTGCGTTTTTCCAGCGTGCCGCCGTAGGCGTCATTGCGCCGATTGCTGTACGCGGACAAAAAGAGGCTGACGAGCTTGCCGTGCGCCGCGTGGATTTCCACCGCGTCGACTCCCGCTTCCCGCGCGCGGCGGGCCGCCTGCCCGTAGCATTCCACAAAATATTCGATCATCTCGACCGGAATTTCTTTGGGAGGAGCAGCTTCAAAAGCAAAGCGCATGGGCGAGGGCGCGATGGAATGGCCGTCAGGACGGCGTGTGCCGCGCCCGCCCAGTTCCACGGCCACTTTGGGGCCGTAAGCATGCATCCGGCGTACCAGATCGGCCAGAGGGGGAATATGGGCGTCGCACCACAGGCCCATGGAGCCGTCAGTTTGTTCCTCTCGCCAGCAATAGGTATGTCCCATGATAACCAGACCCATGCCGCCTTTTGCCCGTTCTTCATAGAAGCGGTCGAGCGCGCTGCTGATCGTGCCCTCCGGCCCCGCGCCCCTCGCGGCGATGGGAGCGAAAACAAGGCGGTTGTTCAGTTCCATGGTGCCGATCCGCCCCGGTGTGAGCAATTTTTCCAATGCCATAATTTCTCCAGAACATATGCAGAGGGGACAGCCCGCCAGCAGGGGCGGGCCCAGACAGATGACAAAATCAGCGGCCAGGCAAACCGGGGCGCTGCCCGGCGTGCTTGGGAGAACGGGGAACCGGCCTGTGTCCGGCGGGGGAGATTATCTCTCCCATCCCCGCGTCATTGCGTGTCATACTTGGGGTGCAGAGCGCATTACGCCGACCAGCGTTGCCGCCATTCGGCGATGACCTTCCCCTCTTCCTTGCGTACAGTGAGGAATTTGTCGCTCAGCAGGGGATTGGTGAACGTGTAGTCGGAACGCTGGTGCATGCCCCGGCTTTCCCTGCGTTCGCGCGCGGCGTGCATGATCACTTCCCCGTTGTCCATGAGTTCAAAGGCTTCCACGGTACGCAGCAGCTCATGGGCATTGGCCGCTTTGACCGCTGTTTCGGCATTGCTGCGCAGATCTGCCAGATATTTCAGGCCAGCGTTGAGCAGACTTTCCGAACGCACGCGGTGCGGCCCGGCCGCTGCGTAGTCGCCCATGATCTGCTGGAGGCCCAGGGCCGCTTCCTTCCAATGCGCTCCGGCGGGCCGCGTCATGAAGGCATCGTAGTAGGCCATGCGTTCCCTGGCCCATGCTGATTTTTCCGCTTCGGCTACTGCGTGCGGCGCGGCGGAGAGATTGGCAGCGGCGTGCTCGCCCGCTATCCAGCCCCATACGGCGGCACCGGAGATATCGGAACGGAAGTTGCCCACCATGTCCCCGGCGGCATACAGTCCGGGGATGGAGGTTTCGCCGTTGATATCGATTTCCAGACCGCGCCCGATAAGGTGCGGTTCATACTGCATGAATTCCACGCCGTGCCGTGAAGGATCAATATTGTTGTCATCCATGTAATCGAGCAGCCCGCTGAGGCCTTCGCTGATCATGCCCGCCCGCATGAATTTCATGTCTTCAGGGCTGGTGTTGGTGCAATCAATGTAAGCGGGGCCCGTGCCGTTCATGAGCACATCGGTATAGGCGGAATTCCATACGTCGCAGGTAATGTCGCCCACTTCCCGCGTGGCTTGTTTGACAAAGGGGCCGAGCAGTCTGCCGTCGGGGTAGCGGTACACGCCGATCCAGGTGCTCTTGCCCGCACGGGAGAAGAATTTCGGCCCGGCATGCCGGTTTGGCAGTTCCATGTTCACGAGCTTCGCGCCGATACGCCAGCTTTGAGCCTGGGCGGACCCTGTGCAGGAGGGGCAGAAGGCCGTGTTGAAGAGCCAGCCGGGAGTGCCGGCCGGGGGATAAAGCCGGGAGGCCGCTCCCGTGGCGAGGATGACCTTTTTCGCGCGGACAACCGTGTAGGCCGGTTCCTTGCCGCTCATATCCAGAGCGAGCGCTCCTGTGATGCCGTCTTCGTTACGAAGCAGATCCAGCACCGGGTGATGGTTGAGTATATGGGCTCCGGCCTTTCTGGCCTGCGCGGTCAATACCTGTTTCTGGTTGTGGCCGTCGTATTTGAGGAAAATGCGCGGACGTCCGGGGAAGGCGTGCCCCATGAAGACGTAGTCGTCACCGAACGGCTTCATGTTGATGCCCCATTCATGCCATTTGTCGGCAATGCTGATGGAACGTTCCAGAAAACGGACGGAAAGCTTGGTATCGTGGCAGAGGCCGAGCATGCTGTCCAGCAGTTCCTTGAGAATCACGCTGATGTCGCTGCCGTGGGCCTTGGGATAATAACAGGTGTAATGATCGTTGCCGGTTGCGCCGGAACCGCTGCGTTTGCTGTTGGCTTTTTCCAGAACTGTGACCCGCGCGCCTCCCTGCGCCGCGGAAATAGCCGCGCACAGGCCGCCGATGCCGCCGCCCACAACCAGGACATCTGTTTCAAGCGTATGTTTCAACGTAATCATGAGTTACTCCTTGAATTGGGATGCATCCACATGCAGCAGCATGTAATTGAGGGGGATACGCAGGCTTACCGCCTTTTTCGGACAGTCGAGCACGCAGGCGTTGCAGTGCCAGCATTCCTCACCGTAGGCCACACGCGGCTCGGTTTTGGGAGCATCCTGTTCAAAGACATTCATGGGGCAGATATCGGCGCATGTTCCGCAGCCTGTGCATAATTCCTGGTTGATGACCGGAGGCATGTTCTTCTCCTTCAGCTTGCGTAAGGGGTACATGTGGTGAGAGTGGAATACGCTGAAGGAAAAGCAAATTCTGTGCCAGAATAGAATATGAAATAAAACAAGGGGATAAAAAACTTGCTCGAAGAGAGTGTTTGTGAAATTATAATTTGTAATTTGTATTTTGCAAAGGTTCGGTTCCAGAATAGTGTTGCTACCAACCTTTGTCACGCGGAGCGGAGTCTTTGGGCGGCGCAGCCGCACGAAGGCGCAAGCGAGCCAGCCGTGAATACATGTTGCCTTTCGCCCGTGTGGAACACGGGCTGCCTTTGCAGCAACGCATGTTGCCGCGCGGGCCGGAGTAAAAGCGCACGTCCCGCACAGTACTGTCAATATGGGGCTGCAAGAGAGCCATGAATTTTGCCGGACATCGGCAGAGGCCGAACGTTTTTTTCAGCCTTGCTTTTATGATAATAGCGTTTTAATAAAGCGTTTAATTTTGAAAAATATTCACTTTATCAAAATGATATTATCACAGTACGGCAAAGATGGAGGAGAAATAATTCTTTAAATAGGGTGAAAACGTCTTAAAAAAATGAAAAAAATACATTTGTAAAAAATATTGATATTTTAACTTGCAGTCTATGCGAGTTTTTGATACCTCCAACCGAAAGGATAAAAAATCGTGGTAAGAAAGATGCTCTCTCTCTCTCTCTCTCTCTCTCTCTCTCTCTCTCTCTCTCTCTCTGCATGGAAAACATGCAATTATTTAGTATTTTTATATAATAATTGTATTTTTTTATTTTTAAAACGTACTTTTGACTGTAAGTATGCAGGTAATGGCAGTAATTACCCGCATATTTTTTTTGTTTGCGGGCATATACTCGCTGATAATGGCTATAGTATTCCGTATTATCGGGTCAGAACTGCTCTTAGACAAGTTTTATACAATGACGCCTCTTGTGGTTTTGCAGGAGGTGAGCAATGAATGCTCTTCAGTCGGCAGCAGCGCGTGAAACTGCGTATGCGGTTTCAATGCTGCGTCGGGAAGCACGTTCTTTGACGCTGATGGCGGCCAGTCTGGACGCGGCATTTTATGGTGCGGTGAAGTGTCTGGCAGCAGCGAAAGGGCGTATTGCCGTCACGGGAATCGGTAAAAGTATTCATGTGGGGCGCAAGGTCGTATCCTTAATGCTCTCTTCCGGGCTGTCCGCGTATGTTGTTTCTCTTGATGCCGCGGATTACGGCGAAGTCGGCATGATTCAACCTGACGATGCGGTGCTTGTTTTTTCCGATTCAGGAGATGCCTTCGCACTTTCCGCTCTTGTGCGCCATACGGCGCGGTATCGAATCCCTGTTGTGGGGGTGACAAATCATGCCAAAAGCCTGCTGGGGCGCTATTCTTCTCATTTGATACTTTTTCCGGAAGCGGAAAGGGAAGCGTCCGACGGGGCAGCCTCCGTATCCGCGACGCTTCAGATGGCGCTTGGGGAAGCTCTGGTCGCCAGTCTGGTTCGCGGAACAGGCGGAGAGTCTGAAAAAATGCGTTCTTCCGATCAGAAAAAAGATCGCCGCCGTGCGAATCCGCTGATGGTGAAGGATATCATGCATGTTGAAGAGGATGTGCCTCTGGTGACCGCTCCCACCCCCATGCCGGAGCTTCTGAATATAATGACGGAAAAGGGTTTTGGAGTCGCAGGTATAGTGGTGAAAGGCCGCCTGGCGGGAGTTGTAAGCGATGAATCCCTGCGCCGCCGCATGCGCAGCGGCAAGAAGCCGGGAGAGATCGCCCGTGACGTGATGCGCCCTGTTTCCGTTACTGTGGAGGAAACAACGCCTGCTGTGACAGCCCTGCATCTGATGCAGGAGAAAAATATATACTCGTTGTTTGTGACGCGTTCCGGTAGCCCTGTGGGTATCGTAAGCATATATGACTGTCTGAGTGCGGGAATGGAGTAGATTGCATGCAAAATGAATTTCGCTCCGCGCCCGTTCATGTCACAAAGACATTCCTGCCCGATACCGCGGAATATATTTCGGTTTTGGCAGATGCTCTGAAAAAGAGCTGGATTACCAATCATGGCGATCTGGAGCGCGCACTGACGGAAAAATTGAAAGCATATTTTAATGTGCCCTGTCTCAGCCTGTGCGCAAACGGTACGCTGGCTCTTCAGTTGGCTCTCCGGGCCTGCGATGTACGCGGCGGAGAGGTTATTACCACCCCGTTTACATACGTGGCCACGTCCACGGCTATTGCCTGGGAAGGAGCCCTCCCCGTATTCGCGGATATCTCGCCGGATACGCTCATGCCCACGGCGGAAAGTGTGGCGGCCTGCATTACGGAAAAGACCCGGGCCATTCTGTGCGTTCATGTGTTCGGTTTTCCCGCTCCTGTTGAGGAGTTGCAGCAGCTTGCGGACAGTCACGGCATTCCGCTTGTTTTTGATGCCGCGCATGCATTTGGCGTGATCTATAAAAATCGCCCCCTGCCTTCTTACGGTACCGTCAGCGTGTGCAGTTTTCATGCGACCAAGAATTTTCATACGGTCGAAGGCGGCGCTGTGTTGTGCCATGATGCGGAACTTGCGGAAAAGCTGTGGTTGCTTGGAAATTTCGGCCATGTGGACGATGAGTACAAAAGCGTCGGCATCAATGCCAAGATGTCTGAATTTCATGCGGCAATGGGATTGGCTGTTTTTCCGCATATGGAAGAAATATGGAAGGCGCGGCGGAAGATAGTTTCCTATTATGACGAATGCCTTCCTTTCGGTCGCATGAGCCGCCCACGGCCCAACCCCGCCGTACAGCGCCCCAATTATGCCTATTACCCGGTGTTGATGGAAAACGGGGAGCAGGTATTAAAATTCAAGGAGAATCTGGCCCGCAAGAATATTTTTATCCGGCGCTACTTTTATCCCTCACTGGATACATTGGATTACTTGCCGCACAGGAACGAATGTCCCGTTTCACGCGATATTGCCGGGCGAATCTGCTGCCTGCCCCTGTCTCATGATATGCCGCTGAATGTGGTGCAGGATATCGCGGAATCCGTGAACGACGTATTCCTTGCAGGTACGCCATTTATTCGCGTCAAATCTCCGGAGCAGCCGAAAGTCAGCGTTCTGACCATTACCTATAATCAGGAAAATTATATTGAAGAGTGCATAAAAAGCGTCGCGGCGCAGGAGTGCAACTTTCCTTTCGAGCATGTTATTGGAGATGACGCTTCATCCGACCGCACAAGAGAAATCATCCTCGATTATGCCGCGACATACCGGCATATCCGTCCGTTGCTGCAAAAGGAACGGACATATGGACTTGGCAACGTACGTGCGGTGTTTTCCGGCGTGACCGCGCCCTATGTCTCCATCTGCGAGGGCGACGACTATTTTATTAATCCCCGCAAACTTCAAAAGCAGGCGGATGCGCTGGATGCTCATCCTGATGTTTCTGTTTGCGCGCACCCGGTGGAAGTCTTTTTTCAGGCAACGGGAGAAAAAAGCATTTATCCTGATTTGAGCAAAAGAGACTTCCGATTCATGCGGAACCGTTCGCTTTTCATTCTGCCCGAACTCTTGCGCATAAATTTCATTCAGACCAATTCGGTACTGTACCGCTGGCGTTTTCCGAAAGAACTGCCGCCGTGGTTCAACGGCCAGATTATGCCCCAGGACTGGTACTGGCATATCCTCCATGCGGAAACAGGGAAGATTCTTTACCTGTGGGAAGTGATGAGCGGATACAGGCGGCACGATATGGGGGTCTGGGCAACGGCATACAGCAGACCGGAAGAGCATGTCCTCAAATGGGCCTATCCCATGCTGCGCTGGTTTCAGGTGCTGAACAGACATTTTGACGGCAGGTACTGGAATATTCTCAGGCCGCAGGTGGTGAACATTTTTCGCTGTCTGGTTCGACATTCAGCGGAAAAGGACGTTCGCATGGCCTACTTTCGGGATTCCTTTCCCGAGGCTGCCGTCGCCTGCGATGCGGAACTTTCCAAATCAGCCGTGCGCCGGGAGATGGAGCGATTTGCCAGAAGAACAATCTTCCGGCCTGTACAGAGAGCCGCAGAGCGTATGCGCGCGGGACATTGAGCTGTTTCAGGGGAAGACAAGGAATATCTATGAAGGCAACTATTCATGGCGTAAAAATACGCGGCGTTTGCGCCACAGTGCCGTCGCATGTTTCCCGCTTTGAGGACGAGCTGAAGCATTTTCCGTTTCCGGAAAAGACCTCGCGCCGCCTGGGAAAGGTGATGGGATTCAGGGAACACCGGATTGCCGATACCAGGACGACACCCTGCGATTTGGCTTCCTATACCCTGAATTATCTTTTCCATAAGGGATATCTTCGCAAGGAAGACATGCAGGGACTGGTGGTTGTGTCAAGAACAAGGGATCACCCCATTCCCGGCAACAGTAAAGTCATTCACGGGCAGCTCGGTTTGCCGCGCGATATGCACTGCGTGGATATGTACGAAAACTGTACCGGATTCATCTCCGGCCTGTTTGCCGCATGTTCCATGGTTGCCGGGGGCGGCCTGGATTCCGTGGTGCTGCTTACCACCGTTACGGGTTCCTGCTACGCCAACATCAAGGATCGTAACACCTACCCGATCGGGGGTGACGCCGCCGGGGCAACGCTCATCACCCGCAGCGACGACCCGGAAGACAAGATCAGTTTCGTGTTTCACCATGATGGAAGCCGCCGGGAGGTGCTTATGACGCCCGCAGGCGGTATGCGTATGCCGTACAGCGGCGAAACGGCGAAAGTGTTTAAAGATAAAGCGGGCAATTATCGTTCCCTCAACCATATGTACATGGACGGCACGGCGGTGTTTCAGTTCGTGATGGAAGAGGTTCCTCCGCTTGTTGAAGAAGTGTGCGACGTTGCCGGAATACAACAAAAGGACATCCAATACCACATCACGCATCAGCCCAACCGCTTCATGCTGGAAAAACTGGCGGATCTGATGGGAGTTTCCCGCGATATTCTGTTCAACAACATTGTGGAAAATTTTGGAAATTCATCATGTTCCACCATTCCGGTGAATATCGCGTTCAACCTTGGCAAACGCCTCCTGGGGGAAAATCCTCTGGTGTGTTTTTCCGCTTTCGGGGCGGGGCTTTCACTGGCCGCGGGCGTATGCCGTTTGGGAAACCTGCGCTTCTGTGATCTCATAGAGCATCCCGGGAACGCCGTGATCGAGTATGCGGGCTGAACGGATTTCTGTCATGGGCTTTTAACGCCAAAAGCGCACGGCACTTTATTGTAACGACTATGAGACTGTCTATGGAACTCGCCAATCTTTCAAGCCTCGTATCAAGCCTGGATGCCATAAAGGCTGTTACTCCTTTTGCTCTGAGCAATATTATGGACTACAGAGAGGTATGCGGCCTTGTTGAAAAAAAGGCGTGTCTGTTTTTGCGGCGGGATTCCGCAATGTTGCTTCTTGTCCCTCATCATGACAGTTTCTATGATATTTTTTATTGCGCTCAGGATACGTCGGCGCTGAAAAGCATTCTCGCTGACTTTAAAAACTCATACGATGGGCCATACTATGCCCGGATTTCCGTCATTGGAAAGGAAGCCCAGATCATACCCGTTTCCCGTATATTGGAAGAATGCGGCTTTACATTGTCAAAAAAGAAGGCAAGGACGCAGCATAAACCGACAGCTAATACTGTCGAATCAATGACTGCTTTACAGTCGCCGCGATCGCGGGACGATAATTCAGGCTATACCGTTTCCTTTGCCGCTGCTGGAGATGAGGAGGAAATCCTTTCCCTGCTTTTGGAAGAATTTGATGTTTGCGATGACGATGTTCCTGAACTTGAGGCTATAAAGGATAGCATAGAAAAGAAGGAGATCGTTGTATCCAGAGATAATGGCATTATGACAGCCCTTAATTATTTTAAATTAAAAAATCACACATGCTATAGCTGGTATGACGTAACAAGAAAAGAATATCGCCATAAGTTTGAATTCTTTGACCTGTACAACTATCGCGCTGATTATTTTAGCAGGAATAATATTGTCATTAACCGTTATGTCGGGTGGAGAAATCCTGCGAACAGACGGCTGATGAAATTTGCCGCGCGATTCAACGAATTCCCTGACGGTATATATGTGCATGTGTATCGCAGCGGAGCATGCCGGCGGGGGAACAGCAATTCAAGCGTGATACATATAAAAACGCTGGAAACTTGATACTCTCAAAGCGTTTTTTATACTTCTGCCCACAAACCTTTGACCAAGAGGAATAGAGGACTGCCTGTTATGGACACCAAAGAGAAGCTGGCCGCACTGGAAGACATCATGGAACTGGATGAAGGCACTCTCAGGGCTGAAGCCAGCCTTGACGACATTGAGGAATGGGATTCGCTTTCTGCCCTGTCCTTTGTGGTGCTGCTGGGGGATGAGTTCAACCGCAAGATCACCGGCCAGCAGATTAGAGCCTTCAAGACCGTGCAGGATCTGCTGGATGTGATGGAGGAAGTGTAATGGCATTCCTCCACTTTGACAACGTGGGTATCGCCGCGCTGGCTGGCGCGCTGCCGGAGCATGTCCAGAAGATCGACATGGATCCGGCAAACCCCCGCGCCGCGTATATCGCGCAGTTTGTCAAACAGACGGGAGTCCGGCAGCGGCATATTTCCATCACCGAGCAGACCGCCACGGATATGGGTTATACCGCCATGCTCAAGGCGCTGGAGAGAGCCCGATGGAAAGCGGACAGTCTGGACGGGCTCATCTTCCTGACCCAGACGCCCGACTTCAACATGGGCACGGGCAACGCCTTTGTGCTGCATAACCATCTGGGAATGCGCGAGGATGCGCTGGCTTTTGACATTACACTGGGATGCTCCAGTTTTCCCTATGGGGTCTCGGCTTGCGCGGCGCTTTTGCAGCAGCCCTACATTAAGCGCATCGCCATGGTCACAGGCGATTCTCACTGGCAGCAAGCCCCTTCCCGCAAGGCGCTGCTAGCACAGTCCGTCTTTCTTCACGGTGAAGGCTGCACGGCGTTGCTGCTGGAGAGGCGGGACGATTCCCCTGTGGATATTTCCCTGTACAGCGACGGCAAGGGATATTGCTTTCTTTATAATCCCTGGGGAGGGATTCGGCATGCCTGGCGAAAGGTGCCGGGGAGGCTTCCCAACGGCGAGGTTTATAAAGGCGGCGGCAACTACATGGATGGGATGGAAATTACTTCCTTCTCCACCATGCGGGTGGTGGACACTATCAAGGACTTCCTCAAAAGGCAAAGCAGGACGCTGGACGACTATGACGGACTGGTGCTGCATCAGGCCAACAAGCAGATCATTAAAACCATGGCCCGCCGCTTGAAAATTGACCTGTCCAAGGTGCCGATGACCGTTGAACATCTGGCCAACACCGATGGGGCTTCCGCTACCCTGACCATGGTGGACGCCTATGCCGGATGCCGGAAAGATCAACTGAAGCTGCTGATCAGCGCTTTCGGCATAGGTCTTTCCTGGGGCGTGGTCAGCCTGACGATTGACCCCGCAGTCATCGTGCCCATGGTGACCTCTTCCAACCGTTTTGACGAAGATTTCCTCAAGCCGCTCGCGTAATTTATGATACCAAAGGAAAGTTTCCATGATGCAGTCGCTAGATCAGAAAGTCGTTCTTGTTACGGGAGCTTCTTCCGGCATTGGCCGGGCTACCTGTCGCGAACTGGCCAAGCGCGGCGCTTTTGTCATTCTGCTTGCCCGCAGGGAAGCCGGTATGGTGGAAACCATGTCCACCATGCCGGAAGGTCAAAGTCTGCCCATTAAAACGGATTTGCGGGATCTTGCCTCCTTGCCTGCCATAGTGGAACAGGCGAGAAGCTGGAAAGGCCGCATTGACGGCTTTGTACACTGTGCCGGCGCTGGTGCCCGCGCCAGGTTGCGTGACGTCACTCCGGAGAGCATGCACAGATGTATGCAGGTCAATGTGTACTCCTTTGTGGAAATCGTGCGCGTTCTGATGCGGCTGAAAAAGAATACGGAACCACTGCAAATCGCGGCTATCTCCTCTCTTGCGGCCATGGGGCACGATAAGCAGCTCCTCGCCTATGGAGCATCCAAAGCGGCGCTGGAGGCTGCCGCCAAAATAATGGCTGTGGAACTGGTGTCCAGAAGCACTCTTGTCAATCTTATCAGGCCCGCTTTTGTCAATACTCCCATGAATACGGGGGCTGATGCCACCCTTGGTGATTTTGCAGCTCGTCTTCAAGAAAGCGGATACCAGCCGCTGGGAATCATAGCACCTGAAGAAGTGGCACAGATGGCGGTGTATCTGGTGAGTCCCGCCGCAGCTCATATCAGCGGAGCGGTGTTCTCCATCAATGGAGGAGTTCCCTGTTAGGAGACTGCCCTGATGCCAGAATACTATGCAACAGGAGAAACTTCAGTGGCTTTTTCTTTAGGGCAAAAAGTCATTCTTGTCACAGGCGCATCTTCCGGCATAGGCCGGTCGACCTGCCGTGAATTGGCCGGACATGGAGCTTCTGTCATCCTGCTTGCCCGCAGGGAAGCGGGTATGAGGGAAACCATGTCCACCATGCCGGAAGGGCAGGGTCTGCCCATTAAAACGGATTTGCGGGATCTTGCCTCCTTGCCTGCCATAGTGGAACAGGCCAGAAGCTGGAAAGGCCGCATTGACGGCTTTGTACACTGTGCCGGGATTGGTGGGCGTGCTCGATTGCGTGATGTTACCCCGGAGCTTGTGGCAAAAAATATGCTGGTTCATACATATTCGTTTGTGGAAATCGTGCGCGTTCTGATGCGGCTGAAAAAGAAAACGGAGCCGCTGCAAATCGCAGCCATTTCCTCTCTTGCAGCCGAGGGGCACGATAAACAACTCCTCGCCTATGGCGCAGCCAAGGCGGCCTTGGAGGCTGCCGCTAAAATAATGGCTGTGGAACTGGCCGCCAGAAGTACTCTTGTCAATCTTATCAGGCCTGCTTTTGTAAACACTGTTTCAAGAAATGAAGAACTGCTTGGCGATTTCGCAGTCCGGCTTGAAAAGAACGGATACCAGCCGCTGGGAATCATACCACCTGAAGAAGTAGCCCAAATGGCTGCATATCTGATGAGCCCCGCCGCCACCCATATCAGCGGAATGGTGTTCTCCCTCAACGGCGGCGTCCCCTGTTAGACAGGCCCCTTTTACAAGAAGGAGATTACAGACAGAAAAAAGATTACCACGCTGCATCAATGGTAGGAATGTGCTGATTTTGCATGATTCTGCCTATCCAGTCATTATAAGGGGATTCTCCCGACACGGGAAACACAACAAAACATTCAAAAGTTAATACCCTTCCTGCAATTATTGGTGCCATATGATCACCTTTCATTTCTCCCTGCCGTCGCAGGTCTTGCACCGCCCAGTCACAATCTCAGGGGCGCTTCCTTATGGTCTGATGGCGAACTTCACCGCGCTGAAAGTGGTGTGGGGACTCCATTGCGCCATGGAAGACGGGGACTTCTTTTTCCATAAGCTGAACATGGGGAGCCTTGTGGAACAGTACGGGTTCGCCTTTATCGCTCCCAGTCTGGGCAACGGCTATTTTATCAACAGTCCCTATGAAAGACAGGCTGACTTCCTGCAAACGGAGCTGATGCCCGTATTGCGCGCCATGCTGCCGCTCTCTCCTCTGCGGGAGGATAATATGCTGCTGGGCATTTCCATGGGTGGCTTCGGCGTCGTCCACTGGGCGCTTTCCTGCCCTGACAGCTTTAATGCTGCGGCTGCAATTTCCAGCATATTTGACGCCTCTCTTCCTCCAGATGAGCGGGCGCGGAAGAATCGTGAGCAGCGCCCGCTGGTCAGGCTGTTTTCCGACAGGCTCCTGCCGCTGCTCACACGGGATAAGAACGGAGATCTTCTGCCCGATGCCGATATCCGCCTCCTGTATGGCCGCGCGGCTGAAAGCGGAGCGCCGCGTTTTTCGCTGTGGTACGGCACAGAGGACTATCTGAGCCTTTCGCAGAGCGCCAACTTTGTGCGCAATTGCCGCGAAAGAGGCATAGAAGTGACGGAACATACTGCTCCCGGGGCGCATAATCTGGCCTTTTGGCAGGGCGCGGTCAACGATGCGGTGGCATGGATGATGGGTGCTGCATAGCGTTTTAAGGGTGGAGTATGTATCGGACAAATCTGACGCAATTTCTTGATGACACGGTTACGGCGTATCCTGAGCGTGCAGCGGTTATTGATGGTGAAACGGTGCTTTCGTTCCGCCGGCTGAAGGGGCGGGCGTTAAAACTTGCTTCTCTCGTGGCTGAACGGCTAGGGGAACAAAAGAAGCATGTCGCAGCAGTCTTTGTGCCCAAGGGGGCGGATTCCGTCACTGCGGATGTGGCTATCGCTTATAGCAGCAATGCCTTTATTAATTTGGATATTAAGCACCCCGAGCAGCGCTTTCGCAATATTTTTGAGAATGTGCGGCCCGATCTGCTGATAACGCGCCGGGATGTCGCCGACCGTATCCTTGCCGTGGACGGGGACATTCCGGTACTTTACATTGAAGATTCGGACGCCATGCCGGATCCTGACACGGCACGCATACAGGAACTGCTTGAACGGCGCGACGGCTGTCTTGATACCGATCTGCTGTGTGTTATCAATACGTCAGGATCTACCGGTACGCCCAAAGGCGTAGCGGGCCACCATCGTGCGTTTATTGATCTCATAGAAAGCGAAGTCCGCAGGGGTGAACTGGACGACACGCATGAAATCCTCGCCAGCATTGTGCCGTGCGTCTTTGACCGCCATATCTTTGAAGTCTGCCTCATGATGATGCGCGCCGCTACGCTCCTGATTGTGCCGGAACAGTTCGCGGCGTTTCCTGTGCGCATTCTTGAACTCATTGTTCGCCACAAGGCGACCTTTCTTTTCTGGACGCCGACCCTCATGGTGAACATCGCCAACATGGATTTGCTTTCCAGGATACCTCTGCCTTCTTTGCGCAAAATCTGGTTTGGCGGGGAAGTCTTTCCCACCGCAAAATTCAACTACTGGCGCAGGTATTTGCCGCAGGTTATGTTTGTCAACAGTTATGGCCCCACGGAAGTTTTGATACATTGCGCGCACTATGTGGTGGACAGGGAATTGAGAGACGACGAACCCATCCCCATTGGCCGGGCTTTGCCGAACAGGGAAATTCTTCTGATCGATGAAGAGGGGCGGCAGGTTAAACAGGGCGAGGAAGGGGAAATCTGCGTCCGCGGTATCTGCCTTGCCGCGGGCTACTACAACAGCCCGGAAAAGACGGCGGCAGCCTTTGTTCAGAACCCCTTGAACAGCGCGTATCCTGAACAGCTGTACAGGACGGGCGATATCGGGATGTTGAATGAATGGGGGGAACTCGTTTTCAAAGGCCGCAGGGATACGCTGATCAAGCATATGGGCTACCGTATTGAGCTTGGCGAGGTGGAACATGTGATCACAGGCAGGCTGGAGGCGGTAAGAAATTGCTGCGCCCTCTACAACTATGCGGAGAAAAAGATCACCCTGTTCTACGAGTCCCCGGAGGCCCTTGATGAACGCGATCTGCGCACGCGCATAGGCGGGATACTTCCCCGATATATGGTTCCCGCCGCGTATGTGCATATGACAGAGATGCCTCGCAACACCAACGGCAAGATCGACCGCCTGAGCCTGAAGCAGCGGCTGGAAAGGTCTATACAGTCTGTATGAAGATATCGTGCCGGGAGAGGATGAATGAAGGATTTGTATCTCGTGGGGGCTGGGGGCTGCGGTCGGGAAGTTCTGAACATGATTCTCGACATGCATGCGGAGCAGGGGCCGAAGTGGAATATCAAAGGCTTTCTTGACGATACGGAAGATCCTCTGAAGGGGAAAGCCTGTGATTACCCGGTGGTTGGTACCATCAGGGACTATGCCCCCGCCCCCAACGACGTATTGCTCATGTGCATTGCCTCGCCGCAGGCCAAGCGGAAGCTTGTCCCCATGCTGAAAGCTCGCGGTGCGGTGTTCGAGAGCTTCGTTTCCCCTTGGGCCTATATGGGGCGGTATAACCAGATAGGTGAGGGGGCCGTTGTATACGGCGGAGTTACAATGAGCGTTAATATCACCATCGGCAGTTTTGTCACATTGTTGCCCTGCGGCTTCGGCCATGATGTTGTAGTAGGCGATTACTGCACCATCTCCGGTAACTGTGGACTGCTTGGATATGTGAAGGTCGGCAGCGGCGTTTTCATGGGAGATAGCGCCCGGGTGGCTCCTCATGTGGAAGTCGGGGACGACGCCTATGTGGGCATAGGCTCGGTCGTGGTGAAAGACGTCAGGGCAGGGGAAAAGGTGTTTGGCAATCCCGCACGGGAAATCGGTATTTAGGGAAACGCTGATTAAAGCGTTTCCCTCAGGCTGCTGACTTTGTCAGCAGCCCCGAAAATTGCGAGCAGGTCTCGGCTTGCCGCGCCGTAAAGCGAGCAATTTTCGTGTATTCCGTCAAGCCGCTTTGGCGGCTTAGACGGCGCAAACTCCGCGAAGCGGGGTTTGTCATCAGTCTTGGGGAAACGCTGATTAAAGCGTTTCTCTAAGCAATGTATACAGTTGCCGGAATTGGAGAGGCTGTTATGGAAGAAAAAGTGCTGACCATGCTGAAGGAACTTCAGCCCACCTTTGGATTTGAAGAAGGCGTTGATTTTGTTGAAGCCGGGTATCTGGACAGCTTTGACGTTGTTCAGCTGGTGGCGGAGCTGGAATCGCAGTTTGGCGTGCTGATTTCGGCTCTGGAGATTCTGCCGGAAAACTTCGCGTCGGTAAAGGCCATCTGCGCACTTGTGGAACGCAGTCCGAAGCGTGCCGGGGCGTAGGAGTTGACGCCCCTTGCGGGTCACGAATGAAGAGGAGGACGTGTGCAGTGAATGTTCCTTTGGTTGCTCGCGGAGATACCGCGGGCGTCCGGCGCGCTTTTTTGTTGTCCCGGTTTTTTCGCGGAGAGGGAGGACTGGAATGACAAAACATGAAACCCAACGGGCCGAACTGGCGTGTATCACTGCATTCGGCGTGGAACTCCGAAGTCTGGAGGTGCGAGATCTCCCCATGCTGTGCCATTGGCGCAACCAGCCGGAGATACGACCGTACATGGGGGACGACAGGCCGGTTACGCCGAAGATCATGGAATTTTGGCTCAACAGGGCGCGCGGCGGCGATGTCGTCTGGCCCTATATCGTCCACATGGGCGGAAAGTCCGTCGGCTATACGGAACTCAAGCATGTCAACTGGATCGACAGCAGTTGCGAAGACGGCATATTTCTTTTCGGCAAAGAGTATATCGGCAGAGGAATCGGCTATAATGTTGTGCTTTGCCGGGAGATCGTCATGGACGGGCTGGGCCTGAGAACGCTCGTAAGCCGGATACGCTCGTCAAACGCCCGAAGCATCAGCTTTTGCACGAAATATGGCGGCGAATATGTGCGAACGGAAGGTGATTTTCTTGTCTATCGCTACGAAATAACCCGGCGCCGGGAGAGGCTGAAAGCCATTGCTCGGATTATGGGAATGGCGGAAGAGTTCGCCCGACATTTCGGAAAACGCTGATCAAAGCGTTTCCCTGTGGTCTTGCTCCGCAAGACCACCCGCAAGCCGCAAAGAGGGAAAATTTACTTTTTTGCTTTGTTCCAGGATAGTATTGAAAATTTCCTTGGCTGCCGGAGGCGCGAGCTAAGCCAGCCGTGGATACATGTTGCCTTTGGCCCG
>CAJTSU010000045.1:0-17273 GCA_910579055.1 uncultured Mailhella sp.
CGAACTCCTTATCTGCGGTTCATTATATCTATTTATTTCATGGACGCAACACTAGATAATTCGCGATCATAAATGTTCTGGGCGCGATCCCCAAAAAGGAGCATCTCCCCATCCTTTTCAAGAAAAAAATCTCGAATAATATATATCCATGCTGTTTCATAGTCCTGAATCTCATCTATGAGGATTGTCTTATATCTATAAGTGGTTCGATTTATAAAAAAGTCTCTTCTTAAATATGTTGCACTATCTTCATATTCATTTTTATTTTTGTTTACTTCAAGTTTAATGCCAAGATTATTTAGCTGGTCAATAAAAAACTGATGATAATTGCTGATTTCCATTCTGTGAATGTCGCATTTATCTCCAAAAGAGTGATGATTTATGTGACTGAGTTTGTCGCGCAGGAGATTTTTAAGTGTATTGTTGAATGTCAATATAAGAACATTACCATGTCGTTGATAAGCATATAAGGCGCGCTTTGCCAATATTGATGTTTTTCCGCAGCCTGCCACGCCTCTGATTTTTATGCATTCGTTGCAGCTTTGAGCCAGCCTTTCCTGCTTTTCATCCAGCAGAAGGGGTTTCCCCTGCTGGAAGACCCACTCCGAAGGGAGAAGTCTGCGTCGGAACTCCTGGTAGATTTCATCACTGAAAATCCTACTTTTCTGGATATCAGTTATTCTTTTGAGCAACCGGCTAATTATATCTTTGGAAAAAGACATGCTCATATCTCTTTCCAGCTTTTTTATTTGTTTTTCGATGTTGTAAATTTTTATTTCGTAATCTGCATGTGTCATATTTGTATAATTTTTATTTATATTATTTTTTTGAATTTTCAACGCTTCCAAAGCATCTTTATAAAAAATATTTAGTTCATTTTTTGTGCTATTATGGAAGTATACAAATACTTTAATAGTTTTGTAGAAGTTATTATTAGTAATGTTCATTATTCCAAGGATTGGTATATGAAGATTAAATAAATTGCTTTTATAATGAAATGCTTGAGACATTGGCGATTTAATAGGGTGAAAACTGCCAGTTCCTGTTCTCACTTCCCAATGGTTGGATGTATTGACGCGGTAGGCGCTGAGATTCCAGTCTTTGACTTCTATGATGACAGCACCATATCCTTTACGAAGGATAATGATATCAGGTCGATCTCCATCAAGAAATGGATTAAAAAATATTTCAAAATCACTGGAAAGGTTAAATGAAAGTTCATCAAGAAGATGAAATTCACCTTCCGTGGCAGGAGTACGCAATTTTGATATAGTCTGAAAGTCTGGATATACAATAGCCATAAAAACTCCTTCAAAGAACAAGTCTGAAAGATATTGGGAAATATGAAGCCATACACTTGTCTGCAACATCTTGCAGGGACATTCTGTGACGATGTTTCTACTTTTACCTGCAGGAGTAGAAGGGGAGTGTTCAGACATACCAGACTACAGGAGATCAGTACCTCCGGCTAAAACGGGACTTCATCCATATCGCTTGGCGCAGCTCTCCACGAGGTGCTGGCAGCAGCTGTGCCTTCCGCAGAAGAAGGTACCAGATTTTCGTTTGGAACAACAGCAGGGGCAGCTCTACCGCCGGCAGTATCGAGAAAGCGCACGACTTCCGCCCGTATTTCGGTAACGGTGCGTTCCTGCCCCTGCTGGTCCTGCCATTTGCGGGTTTGAATTTTGCCTTCTACGTAAACGAGTCGTCCTTTTGTCAGGTACTGAGCGCATATTGACGCTGTTCTCTGAAAAGTGACGACTCTGTGCCATTCCGTCTGTTCCACCCTGTTTCCCGCGCGATCCGTGTAAGACTCTGTGGTAGCGACGCTCATGGTGACAACCTGCGCGCCATTTGCCGTCCAGTGTTGTTCCGGATCGCGACCAAGGCGACCTATCAGGAGAACCTTGTTCATGTCTGCATGTCTCCAACGCGCTGCAAATAAGAGTATTTTCCGTTTGAAACGCTGTGCGCTTCAAACCATACGGCCTGTCGTCTCGCGGAAAAAGCGCTGTTTTTCCGTTCACTCTGGGCCGGGCGGCGCTGTGCCGCCGCCGCGCGTTTTACCTTTTTCAAAGGTGAAACGCTCTAACGTCTGCTCAGGAATTTACGCAGGAGTCTGCCTCCTGCCAAAAGAGTCCCAAGCAGCAGGCAGGCAAGCAGCAACAGCATCATCACAGCGAGACCGTTCGGGCCAAAAAGCAGCAGGCAGAGCAGGACTGCAAGAGAGGCTGCAATACCGGCCAGCGCCCCCTTGAGACAGCCGGCAGCAGCGCTGCCGCACATGCCCATGATATCCGCCAGGGAGACATCATTCAATTCTGCGGCCTTTTCCCGGGCCTTGCGGAGCAGCTCTCGCAACTCCGCATCGAAGACAGGGGCTTGCCGATCGGATTCATTCTTTTCTGTACCGCCATGCTCGCCTGTGCCTGCGGCCTTCATTTGCCTGCGGCGCAGATATTCCCTGTCGTAGCGCTCTCGGGTTATCGGGTCATGCAGGATGACGTAGGCCTCATTGATGCGAAGCATTCTTTCGTGCGTATCCCTGCCGGGGTTCTTGTCCGGATGCCAGCGGCACGCCTGCCGGATATACGCACGACGAATTTCCGAGGCAGACGCGCCAAAAGGGACTTCAAGAACAGCATAAAAATCTGGAAGGTCGGTCATCAATCTTTCTTTGTGGTTGAGGATTCCGTATCTATACTGAATCGGCTGTCGTCCGTCTTTTTCTTCTTAAAGAAAATAACGCCGCCGGCAGCGCAGACGGATGCGACCAGACAAATGAAACCAAGGAAGGAGTTGCCGCTGAAGTCCAGCACCGTTCTGACAACAGCGCCGATGCTCAGGAGCAGTACGACAAGAACGGTTTTGATGAGAATGCGCATGATTTCCTCTCCTTAATTATTACATGTGCGGCGTTGAGATTGCTGTGTGAAAAATGCGAACGCAGCAATACAAAAGAACAATTTTTTCATGTAGATTCTCCCATTCTTCAATCGTGCTTCAAACTTTGTTCATTTTCCAGAGAAGAGTTTTGTTCCATAGTTTTCCACAGGGTTTTGCGCTGGTGCAACATCGCGCCTGTCTTTACCAGACTGTTGAAGACAAGACAGGCGAGCGTACCCCATAACCATCCAAACATATAAATAAAAAACACTAGTATCACCGCACTCAGGATGACTGCCGCAATAAAGAGAATAGCTTTCCCCTGCCTTCGGGAGAGTTCTTTCCCTGTTCCACAAAAGAGTCTGTTCAGCCCGAGTACCATGCCACACAGGCCGGCTGTCAGGATGAAGTTGATACTCCGCCAGAGCCAGAACAAGGTTCCGGGAATGGAACGTATCAATCCGGACATTATATAAAAGGGGAAATAGAGAAGTAGCAGCGGGATCTCTATGAGTGTAATTGTGCCCCGTTCTTCTTTTTTTGCTCGCATTGACTCCTCAAGGAGCCGTCCTCTGTTTTCGTTTTCCATAGCATTCTCCAGAAAAGAAAAACTCTGAACTGCGAGTCGCTATTCCACGTTTCTCCCATGTGTGAAAAAATCGACTTCCCAGGCAGAGGCGGCGTAACAGTGCCCTTCAGGACTATTCTGCGTCTTCCGGCAGAACAGAGTTAGCATAGTCTGTGGCACTGGTGGTCGCTTTCAAAGCGACATCCAAGTTTTTAGAGCGTTTCACCTTTGAAAAAGGTGAAACGCGAGGCGGCAGACAGCACCGTACGCCCTCAGCTAAGCGAAAAAAACAGCGTTTTTTTCAAGAAACGGCAGATCGTATGGATTAAAACGCAACGCGTTTCAAACTAAAAAAGCTCTAAAATACAGGCTTATCGTATGCGTACAGGGCGGCGTTAATCTCATCGAAATCATATTTTTGATGAGAGATGAAGTACTCAATGATGACATCAGATAAAATGCTGGGAGAGAATGCGAATCCCGCCTCCCGGAGCAGCTCCTGCGCCTCATCCAAGGGGAGTTCCATGGCGATGGCCAGAGCCATGACCGTTCGCTTGCTGGGAAGATAGTCCTTCTGGCTCTTTATTTTGGAGAACAGCTTGCGATCGATATTCGCCTTCTTGTACACGGTAATCGGATCCAATCCCTTGGACATCATCAGACGCATGAGTTTTGTCCCGAAGGACTCCTGCTGCTCCATCATCTGGCGGAACATTTCGAGGGCTTCCGGAGAGGAACCGTAAACATGTTCTTCGCGATACCGTTCCTGTGAGATTCGGGTTTCATGTTCTTCCGCTCTTTGGATATCGCCTAGTGCAACAAGCCTTCCCCAAAGCCCCTGATATTGTTTTTCACTGCGGAAGATATAATGCATGTCAAGGTAGTCATCGACTTCCAGCAAAACGGACTTCAGATAGGCATCGCGGATATGTTTGTGTTTTTTCTTGAGCAGAGACATAGGTCCCCCATAGGCCATTGATTTTTCGTTGTCCGGCATATTTCAATGCCTTTCAGACAGAGTGGAATAGTAGTATTTGCATGAAAAAACTCCTTCATAGGAAGGAGTTTTTAATGATATTTCTGCATATTAGAGTGTTTCACCTTTAAAAAAAGGGTGAAACGCGAGGCGGCGGCACAGCCCCGCCCGGCCAAAAGAGAACGGAAAAACCGCGCTTTTTCCGCGAAATGACAGGCCGTATGCTTTGAAATGCAGCATGTTTCAAGCTGAAAATGCTCCATGAAGAGAAGAATATTATTGCCTTCTTTCCGGGCACAGGCACGCGACGACTTCGACATAAGGCACTGCAAAGGGAAGTTGCAGACTGTTCGCCCGGGACAGGAGCCACTGCCTTGCAGCGTCAAAATCATCCTGTAAGGGATGCACGGCCGCTGCGGCATCGCTCCGTAACTGACGCGGCCTGTCGGCAAAGGAGTTGAGGAGCAGGAGCAGTTCCCAGTCCTTGTAGAGCTTCCAGTCTGATGCGTGTTTTTCCACACCATAGACGCGCTGGAGAATCTGGGTTTTTTCCGTCGATCGATCGCGTACACGCAGGATGAAGATGGGGGCGGAAAGTCCCGGCAGGGAGCTGTAGTCTTCCTGAAGAAAAAAGCCTTCTTCCACCGCCCTGTTGAGGAGCGCGTGCCCGAGCCCCGCCCTGTCCTCGTCGTCTTTGCACGGCAGTTCACGCGAAAAAACAAGGCGGTAACTTTCTGCAATCGCAAGCGAAGAAAGCCATGCCTTCGGCGTTTTGAAAGAGATATGGCAGGTATCATCCTCTTTCCATTTACGCTGATGGCGCGTCAGGCAGAGTTTGAGATAGGGGCAAAGGTCATGCAGGGCAATTTGCGGCAGGTTCGCAGCCTGCGTCCCGAAATCGAAATGGCGTACGGAACCGAACATGCGTTTTACAACGGAGACGGCATCGGCTCCGCCAAGCTCCGCCGTCTGACTGTCGAACCATTGTTGCAGGCTCTGACGGTTTTCAGGAGCAGAAGAAAAGAGCGCTGTATACAAAGAAGGCTGCGCCATGCCTATGACAGCCTGACACATATCTTCGGGGTCTTCCATCGCTCCGTGAAAGGCAAGAGTGATACGGCGGAGTTTTTCTTCCAGTTTTTCCCAGATCTGACTTTCCACAGTTTCCGGGTTACGGAACAGATGCACATGCACGGGCTGTTTCTGTCCGTAGCGATGCAGGCGGCCGACGCGCTGATGCAGCCGCATCGGATTCCACGGCAAATCCACATGAAAGAGAACATGGCAATTTTCCTGGAGGTCAATGCCTTCTCCGGCGGCTTCTGTGGAAACCAGAAAGCGCACGTCACCTTTGCGAAAGGCTTCCGCAGCCTGATGACGCCCCATTGTTTCCAGATGCTCCGCGCCGTGTTCCCCGGTAAACCGCAGACTTTCATCCCCGTTAATAAAGGTGGCGCAGTCTGCGCCGAACTCCCGGCGCAGCGTGGTGACAAGCAGCGCCTGCGTTGCCTTGTACTCCGTAAAAAAGAGAATGGATTCCTGCGGGTATTCTGTACGGATTTTTTGAATAATGGCGTCTATTTTGGTTTCATGCCGAATGGGTTCGAGAAGTTCCAGCAGCATCCGAAGAGAGGCTATTTCATTGGGCAGCTGACAGGGTGCGTTTGTTGTCACGAGTTCCGCTGCCATATCTTCCGCGCCGTCTTCATGGCTTTCCAGAGCTTCTTCCAGCGGGGCAGGTATCCGGGCGGCTCGCGCAGCGGCCAGTTTTTCCTCCTGCGACTGCAAAAGGACAAGTCGTTTTTGCAGGGCGCGGCGGATGGCGGCCAGAGAACTTGACGCCAGCTTTTGCAACGTCAGCAGGACAAAGGTAAGGACGCGCTGCTGCGCGGCATGTCGTTCCCGGGCGTAAGCGCGCCCCGAAAGGATAAATTCTGTAAGACACTCGTAAAAAGCGGCTTCTTCCGCTGTGTATGCGTACTCTTCCTTGTGTATATGCACAGGCGGAAAGAGAAGCCTGCCCTGCATGTCCGTGACTTTCTGCTTGTTGTTGCGAATCATGACGGAGGGCAGGTGATCAAACGCCGCTTCAAGTGCCTGTCTGGGAGAAAATAAGTCAGGTCGCAGGAGCGACAGCAGAGCCAGAAAGCCGTAGTCCTTTCCCCTGTGCGGCGTCCCCGTGAAAAAAAGAAGCGAGTTGACGCGCTTGTGCTGCTCAAGGGTGGCAAGCAGCTCATAGCCCAGCGTCATGCCACTCACTTCGTCCGTATTGAGGCGGTGCGCCTCGTCCACAAGCACAATATCCCATGCCTCGGCATCCAGAAGGCGCTGCCAGCGCTGCCGCACATCAGACCGCAGGGTTTCAAGAGAGGCAATAACGGCGCGTTCCCCATGCCAGAAGCCGGATTTTTTTGTGTCGTGTTCAGGGCGATAGATATCGAAGCGAAGGTCGAACATGCCGAACAGACGTTCCTGCCACTGCGTAACAAGGCTGGCGGGAACAAGAATCAATGCCCGGCGCATACGACCTGCGGCATACAGCGCCGAAAGAATCAGACCTGCTTCGACAGTCTTTCCGAGACCAACATCATCAGCAATGAGCCAGCGCATGGGATTCTGGTAAACCTGACGACAAACCCAGAGCTGATGCGGCAGAAGAGTTATTCGAGAGCTGGCAAAGACACCCCACTCATCGTTGATGGAACGGATACATGCCGCCATCACATGAGCAAGCGTAGCCAGAGGATCATCAAGCTGGCGTTCCCTGCCCTTTTCTACAGCAAGAGTCAGGCGGGTGAGTTGGGCAAGCAGACATTCTTCCATCCTGCCCGATTCAAAGCGCACAATGGCCGTATCTTCGTCTACCATGCGGACGCGGCCTTCTCCAAACTGCGGATGCCGCACTCTGTCATCTTTACTTATTTTCATGCTTATTTTCTCATTGCACATAAGGCGATATCAAAACAGTAATCAAAGTGCGGCAGCGTTTTGTTTAGTTCCAGAAGCGTGCTGACGAGTTCTTCCTGCCGTGCGTCGGTATCTTCTATGTAATCCATGTCCAGGATATCGCAGCAGCGTTTACGGGGAACCCAGCAGCATTCCAGAAAGGCTTCCCCGGATGTTGTCTGGCAGTTCTTGAAATTCAGTCGGGCCAGTTCCCGCAGTACCCAGTATTTTCCGAGACGCAGCGGAAAGGGAGGCGCGTCAAACTGCTTTCCGGCCTGTTGAAAGGTATAGGCCGAACGCGGTGAAAAGCAGTCAAGCAACTGCTTTCGTTCAAGCTTGCCTCGTATCATACTGCCGAGAATATTTTGATACTGCTTCAGAAAACGGCCAAGCTGATGCAGCGCAGGAAAGCAGGTCATCCACATGGCATAGGTATTTGTCGAAATATTTGCATCGTGCCATGCCGAAAGAGGGAACAGCCATTGAGGATCATCTTTGTCCACTCTGTCGGTAAAGAGCTTTTTGTGCTTTGTCAGGAGTTCCTGCACAAAGGTTCTGTGCATTTCCGGTTTTGAGCGCCCTATGCTTTGCAGATAACCAAGAAGCAGGAGGACAAGCCACGCGCATCTGTCATTCTTTTCAAGCCGTTCTTTAAGAAGAGCCTGATCCCTGAATTGATCGGGCCATGTTTTATAAATATATTCATCAATAATTAAAATTTTATTTTTATCCCAGAAGTCAAGCATAGCTTCCCATTGCGATCTGTTGCTTATTGCAAGAACAGGCGTGTCCTCTTCGTACTCTTCTCCTTCCTCACTTTCATATTCGTCTATTTCCTTGTCTGTCCGCAGCGAGAATGCGTCAGGGAATAAATCCATCAGAATATGTTTATGAGCTTCTTCGCTCTCTGGCATGCTGTCAAGCAGTTCACTCACGAGGGAAAAATCTCTGATCCAGCCTTGCTGCTCGCTGCGGAAAGATATAAGCAGCTCATGCCCCAGCTCTCCTTCCTGTAAATAGCGCAAGGCATGTATCCGCTGCTCCGGGCTTTCAAGTTCTGTTATCCAGCCTTGCAGTATATCTGACGTAACAGTATGCCCGTTGCGCAGTCTCCGATAGATTTCGGCATCTTCCCTGTCGCTCACATATTCTTCGGATAACAGAGCATGCGGAGGCGCAAAGGCTGCTCTGCGCTGTTCTTCCCTGAAGTCTGAAGAAAGTTCGCAGGGCGTATTCGGCGGCAAGAGTACCTGTTGTATATCTTCCCATGTACCGGCCTGCGTGCGCACGCGGAAAGGAAAATCCTGTCGGGGAAGCTCTTCCCGTATCTGCCGCAGGCAGGAAAGAAGGTGGGGCGTCAGGCGTTTGTCGGGAACCAGCCGGGCAAAGAACTCTGCGAAAAAGTCGGCTGTCTTCATGTGTTCAACTGGAAAGCCCAGAGCTTCAAGACGGGCTTTCTGTTCCGATGGAACATAGGCAAAGCGTGCGAGAGAGCCTGTAAAATGCTCCTTGTGAAGTTGCTGCACCGTCTGGGAAAAGTTCTGCCTGGCATTATCGGAAGGAAAAGAGCAGGTATGCCATTTGGGGGGAATACCTTCCAGAGGCCATGCCCATTCTTCGGGAATCCCGCAGGGGACGCTTTGCTGCGTCAGCCAGCAGGAGAGTCCGCGCCCGTCGGCATGAAGACTGCGGACAATCTTTCCCTGCAGGGAATCTTCCGGACTTTCAAGTCCTCTGCTGAGAACCATCCAGAGCGCATGATTATGTGCCGCTATGGCGTCGGGATAGTTTTTCTTCACAAACTGGGCATAATTACACAGGCTTTCGCCCAGAAAGACGCCGAAGGCCTCAAGGTTATCAAAGTCTTTTTTGATGGGGGCAATATTGCTTCGTCCGGCATTCAGAGAAAACGGGCCGTTGATGGCATAGCCCAGCCGCCAGTCAAGACCGCTTACGGTCGGCAGCGTATGCCAGAGTGGCGGCATGGTGTCGGGAAATCGGGTTGGTCTGCGGTATTCATCAAGCCTGATCGCTAGTTGTATGCCTGTCTCCGGGGCTGAAAAGACCAGCACATGCGCATTATAGTCCGCAATCCAGCCCTGCCCGCGATCAGAGGTATCCGGATTATAGGCGAACGTTTCCTCATCGCCATTAATATTGATGACAAATTCCCTGATTTCATGTGCAAAAACAGGAATAAGTGCGGCGGATGCAGAAATGCGAGAAAAAATGCGCTGTTTTATTTCCTCATCGGGGATTTCCCGCTTAATCGGGAGCCTGAAAAGAGTGATCTCATCATCCTGATCCAGACGCATTTTTTCCTCTTGAGGAAACATACCGTTTTTGATGCTGAAGCACAGTGCCTTGCTTTGGATTACCGGTTGTTCGCTTAGCAGAAAAACGCTTTTGAAACCAAGACCAAGTTTTCCTGTTGCCGAATGATACTCCTTTTCGCTTCTGTTCAGCATCAGCATACTGTAAAGATCGTTATTAGCCGATGCTTCTCCTTCGTTTTTTTCATTTATCGGGCGTCCGTAATGGGAAAATGATAAAATACGATTATGAAGAGTTATAGTCACGCTTCTCTTTTTAGGTTCGCTACGCTCTCGCAAGGCGTCATCGGCGTTTTGAATCAATTCAAGAAGGACTCCTTCTTCCCGGTAGCCATAGTTTTGAATTTTTTCAAGAAGCGCCTTGTAAATTTCATTTTTATCCTGGGCAATATCCCAAAGTTCTTTTTTTAATTTTTCAATATTTTTTAATTTTTCAACATTAACACCATTGTGCTGTTGTATATTTCTCCAAATAGCTATTTGCTTTTCTTTTAATTCAAAATCACGTATATGGAGTTGTTCGATAACTGTTCGCAGATTGTCTCTCAGTAGTGCTGTTGTTGCGTGTAAAGAATACTGCGTTGGAGAGAACTTATTTATAATGTCTGATATTATTTTTGTTTCTATGCCAAATTGCTTTAGCCATTCAAAAATAGAAAGTTTCAGGCGTTCTGTGAAATCTTCCTGATTTTCAGCAGGCTTTCCTGCTTTATTTTGGTAAAAATATAAAAAATATACTTTGTTTTTTTGCGGTGTATAGGTAAAAAGAGTTCTTTTATTTCCTGCAAAAGGATAACCTGCAAGACTTCTTTCCTGATCACTTGGTTCAGCGGAGATGAGAAAGTCCCAGCATGTATCACCAAAATCGAAACCAAATATATTTGTAAGCTCATTGCTTATATTGCTTGAGAATTTTTTAGCCAGTGCACGGATATCTTTATTTTTACCAGCAATAAGCCGCAAAAAACATGCTACTCTATATTTTTCAGGTTTTGCAAAGGGAACAGAAAAGTATTTTTCAAGATATTGTGCGCTTGACCGCCCCTTATCAGATGGGTATTTGCTGTCTGAACTGAAAAATGAGCTGCATGCCTCCCAGACGGTTTCATCAAGATGTGCGCTATCTTCACGGCCTCGCTGTGCCTCGGTGATTTCATGGCCTTTTTTCCAGACTTTTTCCGTGCGCGTCGGAAAGAGGTAGTCACGCTCAAAAAGTTTCTCATCATGCTGCCGCGCCGCCGCAAGATACTGGGCATAGGACGGCAGTAATGGCGTGAAGATATGTGTCTGGGCATAGGTAGGGGCTGCATGGAGCAGGATGTCATACCGACATATCTTGTGATTGAACTTTGACGGGACAGACTGAAATTTTTGCAGTGCGGCAGACGGTATTTCCGGCAGGGAGAGAAGGAGGGAAAGCAGGCATTCCTCCGGCCCTTCCTTTGTCATGCTGTCCGCAAGAGGACGCAGATGCTGTGCTACTGCTGCAAGATCATCAAGCTGTGGTGGGAAAAAGTTACACGGGGTATGAAAGTCCTCATCCTGAAACAGTTCCATGAGCTGTCTGCGTCTGAGCTCTTGCTCTGGATAAAGAGCGTCAAGAACCTTCATAATCCAGAGGCGTTGGTCTTCGGAGCAGAGCTGCTCCAGAGAGGCCGACAGCTTTTCCCGGCACATCCAGGAGGACGGCAGAGCTTTTTTCAGGATAGTCGGGATATCGTCCCCCAGAATATGGCTCGGGGCCAGGCCTCCCCCCTGAGTTACCGGTATCCAGCAAGCTGTTCTGAAGAGGGCTTCAAGATCGTCGGGAATGTCTTTTCTGGGGGTTGGACACAAGTTGATCATATACTGCAAGAACTGCCACGGTTCTGCGTCAGACAGAATATCCCGGAGCTGTTCGGAAGCAATGCTGTGTTCCTCAACGATTGCAAGAGCTTTTTTGTGTTCTTCCGAGAGATACCGGTAATCATTTTTATAAATAAATATATATTTATGTAACCATTGTTCATGGACAGCAGGAAGTGTATCTGAATACAGAACAAATTTTATATTTTCTTCTACATGCTTCCCGGCCAGAAGATTTTTCAGAGCCTGAATGCAAAGTGAATTTTCTTTATTTTCTGTAAAGAATTTTTTCAGAATGTCTTTAAAAAGTTCTCTGTGTATTTCTTCATTTGAAGATAGTTTATTCGCCGTCAGGGCATTAAAAAGCGTTGCTTCCCACGTTGGCAGGCCTAATTCCAACGTCGCTTCTGTTCGCAAAAGCCAGATTTCTGTATCTTCAAGCACTAAAGAAAGTTGTTTTAGAGTGTCACTTATGCCGCCCCCTGAGGCGGGCTGTTTGAAGAGACAGTTTACCGCCTTCTTCTGTTGCAGTTCCTGAAAACTGCGCGCAGCCTCTTCTTTCTGTTTTCCCTGAAAGAAAACACTGACCCGGTAGCACGGGAGGGTGTCCAATTCCGGGATTTGCCTGCCTGCAACAAGCCGATCCGCCAGAAGAATACAACCTTCCGATTGTTTTTCCCTGTCGTTCAGCTTTTCTTCTCCCAAAAAGCGCAGAAGAGCAATGCGCTGTTCGTCGGGAATGTTTTCCGGGAGAGTTTGGGATGAAGGCGGGGCTGCCTTGTCTTCCGCGCGTGGTAAAATCAGGCATGGTGACAGCAGTTCCGGTCTGTCTCTGGCAATACTGCGCAGTATGGCTTCCGTCTTCATGGGCATATAGCATACTGCATTCTGGAACACTTTTTCAGCAAAGAAGTACAGAGCAGAACGAACTTTTTCATTCTTGCTGTCAAAGAGGCGATTTTGCAGCGTGCGAAGCAGCCATTTCCGCAGATGTTGCTTGTAACGATTTTCTTTTTTTATATCACGAATAAAATTTTGAATCCAAAAGATGTCGCTTTCCGCAAGTTCTTCGGGAGTTGCGGGAAAATGCAGACAAATCTGGGAAAAACTATCTTCATCCCATTGCTTCATATGTCGCAGCGGCGAATAGAGTCCCTTGTCCTTCAGGGCGACATGAGGACGAAATTCTCTTTCCAGCCATCCCTTGAGACTTGGAGGGATACCCTCCGGCAACATATACAGAGGTTCTGTATGAATTTCCCAAGCATCATTTTTTACGAGTTTTACAAGAAAGCATGATGAAGTCATGTCTTCTCTGAATTCATCAAATCTGCTCCATAACCGTACTGCATCTATAATATTTTCATTTTTGAGATCATCATTTATTTCCCTGAGCAGTATTTTGGGAAAAAGTGGAAGCAGCATCTGCTGCATAAGCAATCTATTCCATTGCTGCTTTATATCATCTTCACCAATTTTTGTAATGTCAAAAATGTGTTTTCTGTCGCTGGAAAGAAAGAAATAACCGTGCAGAAGGATTTCCCATGTTCCGTGAAGATACGACGCACGTATTGTCTGAACAAGGTTGTTATCCGAGCTGACTTCTGTATTGCGATCATCAAGCGGCAGAAATGAAGCCCAGCGCAGGGTGAGTCTTTTATCTTTGCTGTCTTTATTATGCAGTATTGTAATAGCGGCATGAGGAAGAGCTTTTTCCGGTTTTTTGTTCAGACCTCGTTTAGGCCAGTGCGAATCCTGCCGAAGTCTCTGTAGTTCTTTATGCTCAAGTGAAAAGTCATCAATCCCTCGACACTCCCATATAGCTTCCTGCTTGCCACATTGTTCTGAGGCGATAGCACTTTCAAAAGATTGTACTCCCTCTGCATCATGTCTTTGGAGGCGTCGTAAAAAACCGTCTCTTTCTATGGAAAATTTATAAATAGAAGTTTTTTTATTTGAGTCAAGTAGTGATTTTATATTAAAAAATTCTATATAATGCAATGATGAACATTGCGAAAATGATAATGCCAATTGTTGCAATGTTTTGTTTAAATAAAAGTTCATGATAAAATCATGCGAAGTTATTGAATAGTTTTTAATTGCTAAAGAATTAGTATCTTTTAATTCGCGAAAAGGAATATAGATAAAGAATCCATTGCTATAGCTGTCGCCATAATTTTTATCAATAAATTTTGATATAATATTACATGCTGTAACCGTTTGTACGTCTGTCCACTGAGGAAGTTTATCTAGATATTCTGGTGTGCTGCGTATACCAATCCATGGATCAAACAGTGTTCCCTGAATACTGGGATCTGGCGAACGATAAGGGCCAAAGAAAAAGGCTTCACAGACATGGAAAAGGCTTTTAAGTCCAAGCCCAAAACGTCCGACTTTTGAACTGTCCTCCTGCTTACTCCCGCCGATCAGGCGAGCAATCCCCTTGACGTCTTCTTTTTTCAATGGGCCGTCATTAAGGATAAGCATCGCTGAACATCGTAACAGGGGATGAATATTCGGATGTTGCTCGGCGGCAGGAATTCCCGTCTCAAGCACAAAAAATACAAGTCTACCAGCCCCTGCATCGTCAGCATTCTGTACGATTTCTCTGATAATATCCTGAGAACTGTATCTTTCTAAGACATCCTGAAGTTGTTGAATAATCGTCTCTGTATCTATATATACACCGATAGAGCAGGGAATATCTTCGTGCTGAGATGACATTTCAGCTCCTCGCTTCAAACTTAAATACTTTGATAGTTGATGGCACTGCATACCAAAAGGAAGGCGTGTTTTTACGCCTCCACCCCCTCTGCCACAAAAAGGCCCAGGCCGAAGTGGGCGAGGCTGCCGATTGCAAAGGGGACAGGCACGGGCGCTGCAAAGTGCAGGCGGAAGCCGTAGCCGCGCCGGGGCGGCTGTCCCTTGCGCTGTCTGATGAAGCTGTTCCACAGCAACGGCGCGCCGTTCCGCACGGGCAGGCAGGGCAAAGGCTCCACGGAAAGCGGTTCTGGCAGACCCTGCTCCGCGCAGGAACGCCGTATTTCCGCTTCCAGCCATTCCCGGAAGGTTCCCTGTCGCGGCTTATAGTGCCGGGCAAGGACAACGGGCGTAGCGCTGACAACCGTTCGGGCAGAGGCAAAGGACGCGTGCGGCAGGCAGTGCAGAAAGACCAGCTCCGCCAGTTCCGCCCCCTGTGTCCAGACATGGCGCAGCCCCTCCAGTGCCTGCCTTTCCTCTCGTGTCAGGCCGCCCGGCAGCAGAACGCGCACATGATCAAGCCGCCCGTCGCCGTCCGTATCGCACGGCCAGTAAAAAGCATGCTGGTGGCCGCGCAGGGGACGTGACAGAGCATCCTTGCCGCTGAACAACGGCGAAACCCGGCTCTCGTCACCATCGCAACAGCGCTTGTGCCGACTCATGAGGCCGATGCGTACCCGCTCGGCCAGCGGCAGCGTATGGGTAACGGACGGCAGAGGGGTGGAACGTATGGCATAAGTGACGCAGCAGGGCCCGGCGTCTGTCGAAGACAACGAACGACGGGAAGGGCTTTCGTCGTCTGCCGTAACATAGACGCAGCGCCCCAGAAGGGGGTGACGGTTCCAGCCGTCAGCACGCAGCGTTTCTGTTGTCAGGGCCAGCGCTTCCAGCCATGAGCAGGCGCGTTTCTTCTTACCCTTCCCCGTCATGGGCAGGCAGGGCAGATCGGCATAGGCTGTGGGCGACAGCAGCGTGTGCACCTCTGTCTGATTGTCCGGGTCGGCGGATTGCGCTGCGGCAAGACGACAGTTCCAGCGCCGCTGCGGCGGCAGCTCTGCGCGCAGTCGTGCCGCAATCCACGATTCCGCGCGTCCCAGATACGGCAGGGACGTCACCAGCGTTTCCAGAACGCGCAGCGCGTCAGCCGACGCCTCCTGCGGCAGTTCCATATAAAGAGCCGCGCCCTTCGGCATACAGACAAAGGCATCCAGCACAGCCTGTTTCTTGCCGTCCGTCTTGCCCTGATCAAGATAATATTTAACGGCCATTCTGCTTGCGGGCGGCAGACTGAAACGGGGCGCTCCGGTCAGCAGCAACAACGCGCGTTCAAGGCTGTCGTCGTCAATGTCGGCATGACGGCGATAACGCACATCCATGAGCGCCCGCGCCAGACGAAAGGGAGACGGCGGCCATTCCGGTTCCCCTTCGTTGACGTTGCGCCCCCAGGCCGTTGCATGATAGCGCCCGGCCAGAAAGGAAATTTCAAGAACCGGCATCAGGCGTCCTCTTCCTCTGACGTATCGTCTGCATCGTCCTTTTTCTTGCCTTTCTTTTCGGTCACTTCCACATGCAGCGTCGTTACAGGGGGCTGAGCAAAGAGGGGCGCGCACTCCCTGATGCTCTGTTGCAGCGCGGCAAGCAGGGCCGCCGCATCGGGAAGCGCCTCAAGTCCGGACAGACGTAGTTCTCCTGTCTGCCGGAGATCGCAGGCCGTGCGCAGACGCAGCCCGCCGTCCAGCAGACGACGCACCTTGTACAGGGCCAGACAGAACAGCAGCTCCTGCGCCTGCGCGGGCAGGCCCAGCGCCCGGATGCCGCTCACATCCAGATTGAAATAGGCGGTAATGCGCTCCGCCGTGTATTCGGTGCGCTGGTAGGGCACGTTGCTGTAAACGTCCTTGTCATAGTCCGCATGGCGAACAGAGCCGGAGGGATCAAAGGAATTCTTGACGCCGCCGGAAACGGCTTCCCGCACGTTTTCGGCTTCGATGAATGCGGAAATGAGGCGCGGGACCTTGATACGGCCCCCCTTGACGATGGACAGGAAAACGCCATGCAAAAGGGAGTTGACGTCATATTTGAAAATGGCGGCATGGATGCGTTTCCAGTCCAGAGGCGATTTTTCATCATACGCCGCGTCGGTGCAGAATTGCTGCTGAAACGTCTTGTCGGCAATGATGAAGGGCGAGGCCAGACGATGCGCCTCCAACAGGGAACTGGTGGAAAAATCCTCCCTGCCCTTGCCGTGCAGCACCGCCGTAACGCAGGAAAGCCCTTCCAGCTCCGGCATAAGCGTCCCCTCCGGCGTCAGGATGGTCTGTTCCAGCCGGTTTGCCATAGATTGCGCGGATTCCACCAGCAGCATCCGCGTCCCGTCGGGCAGCGTGTACACGGCGGCTCCCAGATCGGCAAAACCCGTCGGCTGGAAGCGTTGTCCCTGCATGGGCACGAGGTCGGCTTCCAACAGTACACGGTCGGCAGTGCAAGTATCCAGCAACATGAAAGCTCCTTTCAGCAAGATGACTGATGACATTGGCGTAACAGGGCGTGCGGCGAGACCGGCACGGCAAGACAGGCCAGAACAGCCGCAGGCGACAGGCCGCGCACGCTTTCGACAAAGGATGCCGGAAGATAGAGCGCGCCGCCTCCGGCAACGCGCAGACGCTGAGCGGCCAACGTGCAGGCTTCTTCAAGACGCTGCGCCTGCACAAGACGGGCAATGCGCAAATCCGGGCACAGACGTTCCCTGTCCAGCCCGCAGTCGGTCGGCAAAGGGGTGTACAGCAGTTGCAGCAGCGTAAGCGCATGGGGCAAACGCTGCGCTTGCAGAGGCTGCGGCCAGAGGGACTGCATGGTTTTCGGCCAGCGTATCAGCGAGAAGGCCCGCAGCAGGTCTTGCAGCAGCGCCATGTCCAGCGTTTCCTGAAGTAACGGCAGGAGATCGGCAGGCTGGAGCCTT
>CAJTSU010000045.1:17283-21997 GCA_910579055.1 uncultured Mailhella sp.
CGGCGTGCAGAGGGCTGACGCCGTAACGCTGCGCCAGCAGCAGACGCCGTAGAAAAAGATTGCCGATGCCTTCCAGCGTCGCGCCGCGCCATGCCAAAAACTGCTCCGAATCCTTTTCCCAACGAAAGGGGGCGGCAGGAGAGACGGGAGCCAGCTGCGCGCGCAGCGGCCCCAGCTTGTCCGCGCCGCCGGGAGAAGCCAGCGCGGCGGCAAGGCGCACTTCCGGCCCGCCGTCATCACAGGCCGCAATCCAGTCCGCCGCAAGGCCGGGACAGGGAGCGCGCAGCAGGGCCGACAGGGTCGGCAGAGCATCCATGCGGGCAAGTGCGCGGCTGACCGCCTGAAAATGGCGGGCATCCGGCGTGCGCGCGCAGGCAAAAACAGCCGCGGCAAGACGCCGCCGCGCCGAGGTCAGCGTTGCCGGTTCTTCTTTTTTGAGACAGCGTTGTTCCAGCCAGCGCGCCACAGGCTCCAGCAGGGCGACGCGGGGTTGATAGCGCACGGAAAGATTTCCCGAAGGCAAGGCAACATAGCTTTGACCGCGTCGTTCAAGAAAACTGTAGCGCTCAAAACTGTCAATACCGCGTTCCACGCCCAGAGAGGCTATGGCGCGGGTAAAATCCAGTCCGTCACAGGCTTGTCGGCGTCCCAGAGTGGCGCGACCTTCGCCCAGCAGGCGGCGCACCTCGCGCAGCGACGCGGGACGCGACCAGAGCGGGAACCAGAGTTCGCCGCGTCCGTTGTCGCGCAGGGAAGACGAGGCAAAGCCCGCAGCCATTCTCCCGACACAGAAAGGAAAGGAGACCTGCGCCGGGTCTTCCGGCGAACGACGCGCCAGCGTTCCGGCAAACAGCAGCGAGCCCTCCAGCATAAGAAGAAAATTCCACGGATTGACCGGGGCGGCCTTGTCGAGCGCAAAGCCCGCGCTCTGATTGCATCCTCCGGCACTGCCGGGATCAAGCTGGCCTGCGGCAACTTTGGGTAATCCGGGAGTCGGCACAGCAAAAAGGGCCGACTCCAGCCAGCCGCGCCCCTGCTGCGTATCGGAGGCTGCAAAGACCGCGTTCACATGCTGCATGAAGTTATTGGCGTATTCCAGCCGTCCCTCATTGCCGCCTGTTCCCAGAAGAGGCGCAAACACAGCCTTGTCTTCACGCAGTATAAAAGCCGCGTCCAGCCACGGCAGACAGGCTTCCGGCAGTTCCGCACGGCAGCGCTGCAAAAAAATATTCTTGCATTCTTCGCGGACGCTATCCCGCTGTTTCCGGGCCTGCCCTGCGGGAAGTGAGGCCAGCATACGGAATTCCGGCCAGTCACGAATCCGGGCAATGACGGCGCGATAACCAGCCAGACGGGAATCCGTCGATTGCGTTATGGCGTCAATGCCCTCCGTATTGTCTCCGGGATAAAAACCGCTGCCGCCGTTCCACGGCGAGACCAGCGGCGTGGGCTGCCAGACATGCAGAAAAAAATCGCACAGAGTTTCTTTGTCCAGCGACGATGACAGCACAAAACAGCCGTTCCGCCATGCGCCGCGAACCTGTGCGTCCTGCTGTTCGCCCACAAGGCGCAGAATGCCCAGCGCCTTGAGACAGGAGGCCAGCGGACGCGAGGCACAGCCTTCGAGCAGAATATCCGGCATGTATCAGACCTCCTCTGCGCTGGCCCGCCAGTCGGCAAGGCGCACAAGGGCTTCCCAGAAGGCCAGACGGAAGGGGCCCCATGTTTCCAGCAGGCCGATCATGCGTTCGGCCCAGCTGGCCCCCTCGGCGGAATCCCCCAGTTCCATGCAGGCCAGCGACAGGACGACTTCGGGCAGACCGTCCGCGGGCGGCAGAATATCGCCTTCCCGGATACCGCGCGCGAAGCGGATGCCCTCCGGCGGCGGGGTTTCGTTGGGGAGAGCGCGCAGCGAAAGACGAATCTTGCCGTGATGCGCCGCCGCCAGATAGACGGCAAGATCGTCATGCCCCGTATGCAGCAGGGCCAGCGCCGAGGCCAGCTCATGCCGGAAGCCGAGGCGGTCATAACGTTCCATGCGCGGCGCTTTGGCCCAGATATCCGAGGCGTCGGCAGGCATGCAGGCCGACTGAAAGACGGGGTGCGTCTTGCCCCAGTCGTGCCGCCGCGCCGCCGTGTGCAGCGACGGCAGACAGGAAGGCGGAACGGGATTGTCCAGCGCCGCAAGCAGGTCTTGCAGCGCGGCCGTAGTGCGCTCTCCATGTTCCCGCAGACTCTGCCGCGCCGCATGGCTGCGGGGATCGCCGTCCAGCGCCGGAGGTGGCGCGGCAACGGCCTTTTCTTCTTTTGGAGATATGACGGGGACAGTCTCTTTGGAATCGGCTTTCCAGCCCGCAAGGGGACTGTAGCCGCCAGCCGTGTCTCTGAACAGCAGAACCATACCGGGACGCAGCCGGTCCGCCTTGCGCCATGCGCCTTCCAGCGTATCCCAGAACCAGCCCTGACAGTTGCCTTTCCGGCAAAAGGACTGCGCGTCGCCCAGCGGCACGGAACACAATTCCTCGCGGGCCGGGCCGGGCATATCCGGCGGCGGCGCATTGCCCGGCCAGCTGCGCCAGAATACCTGCACGTCGCTATCGTCGCTTTCCCGGATGAAGCGGGAAACGTCAATATCCGCCCCGGCAAGATCGGGCGTGGTGTCAAAGAGATCAAACAGATCGGGCGCGCGCAGGACGGCATAAGCCGCGGTTGCCGCATCCGTATCCGGCAGCAGCGCCGGAGCGGCGTTTTCCAGCGCTGCCAGCCGCTGCCGGGCCGTGTTCAGCTCATCCAGCGTATAGGGACGGGCGTCCTGCTCCCTGCCAGCTCTTTTGTCCAGCCAGAAAATGCGGGCATCCCTGCGTTCTCCCGCCCGGTTGCAGCGCCCGAAACGCTGCACCAGCGACGCCCACGGCGCTATATCCGTAAAGAGCGTGGCGGCGGAAATATCCACGCCCGCTTCCACAACCTGCGTTGTGACGACAATGCGTCCTTCCCCCTCCGGGGCTGCCAGAGCCGCTTGCAGCACGGCGGCCCTGTCGGCTGGACGAAAGCGGGAATGCAGCAGGCAGAGCGGCGGCGTGTTCTTTCTTTTGCGCAGCGTCTCGAACAGCTCCACGGCATCCCTGACCCGGTTGCGAATGACGAGGGTCAGCGTTCCCGGGCGATGTTCCGCCAGCACGGCATCTGCCAGCTGTCTGCTGTTGTCCGCCCCGGCAAGCGGAAGAACCTGCTTGCCTGCGTGGATGCGCTGCCGTACCTGCGGAAATGCCGTGTCGTCTTCCTGAAGCTCCGCAAGGCGCGGCGCGGGACAGTGCGCGGCAAAATCCACGCTGGCCAGCCACCGCGGATGCAGCGTTGCGCTGCACCACAGGGAGCGGCAGGGCACGGCGCAGGCGAAACGCCGCCGAAAGGCCTCCAGCTGAGTGGAGGTCGGCAGGCCCGCGCCCATAAGCTGCACTTCGTCAAAAATCCAGAAGGCATCATTGTGCAGCAGGGCAAAGTCCAGCGGCCAGCGAAAACGGCTCATGGCATAGCCCCGATTGAGCGCGCGGGAAAGGAGCTGATCCTGCGTGCCGATCAGCACGGCCTCGTCTTCGGGGCGCGTATCCCAGTCCTGCGCCACATCGCCGCCCATAAGCACATGCACCGCAGGCGCGCGGGACAGCAATCCCGCAGAAGCAAGGCGTTCTCCCCACTGCCGGGCAAGCCGGGCGGTCTGCTCCGCCAGCACGCGCATGGGCAGGCACCAGACCAGCCGCCGGGGCGTATGAACGTCGTTGCAATGGCGTTTGTACAGCCATGCAAAAAAGATGGCGGCCGTCTTGCCGAGGCCGGTCGGAATTTTCAGCACATCGGGCCAGTCTTCGGCGGCCAGACGCTGCTGATAGGGGTAAGGCGGAACGCCGAGCGCCGCCGTATACCAGTCGGACAGGGAGGGCACGAGAGACTCCTTGCAGGAATGACGCGGGCAATCCGCGAGAACCTCCAGTTTGCCATACAGTAGCGCGAGATCATCGCGGAGACAAGCCGTCTGAAAAGACTGGCTTTTTTCTTGCGGAATTGGTCGGGGGGCGTACCTCGGCCGTCGCCTGACGGCAGGTTCTCGATCTTCGCCTTTACAGGCCGCGCCGGGCCTTGCTAAAAAGAGGTGACGTCATATCCGGGGAGCAATCCCCGGCCCCATTGAAGGATCAGCCCTGCGCGTTACCAGACCGGGAAGCACTCTCATATCCGGGGAGCAATCCCCGGCCCCATTGAAGGACGTTGTCGTCAATCCGGTCAATACACATGCTCATGTCATATCCGGGGAGCAATCCCCGGCCCCATTGAAGGTGTTATGCGGGTATGCGAGCCGTCCACATAATCCGTCATATCCGGGGAGCAATCCCCGGCCCCATTGAAGGAAACCATTCCGCGCCCTGCCACAGCAGTTCCTGCTCGTCATATCCGGGGAGCAATCCCCGGCCCCATTGAAGGCGCCGTTGCGTCTGTGAGTGTAGTTAGCCGTGCCGTCATATCCGGGGAGCAATCCCCGGCCCCATTGAAGGAGGCTGAGCCTAAACGCCGTGGTCAGCCGCGCTGATGTCATATCCGGGGAGCAATCCCCGGCCCCATTGAAGGAGGCTGAGCCTAAACGCCGTGGTCAGCCGCGCTGATGTCATATCCGGGGAGCAATCCCCGGCCCCATTGAAGGCGGCTGAGCCTAAACGCC
>CAJTSU010000046.1:0-17521 GCA_910579055.1 uncultured Mailhella sp.
CCAGGGCAAAATCCTTAACCGCCTGCTCTGTGACTTCATCCACACGGTTTTTGAGATTGGGCTTCTTGCGGCTGACCTCAAACAGCGCCTCGACGCCTCCGGCGCTATGCGCTGCCTGATAACGGTAAAAGGTGTCTCTGGAAAATCCCATGACCCGACAGGCTTTGGAAATATTGCCCAGTTCTGCCGCGAGGTTGAGAAGTCCGGTCTTGTGCTTGATGACGTTTTGGTTAAAGCTTTCCATCTGGGAACTCCGTTGGGCATGGTGCCCGGTTGATGGTGTCACGTGTTTCCATCAAAACGGAGTTCCCCTTTCCTGGCAAGGGCCTACTGTCAGATCAAGTCGAGACTACCTCACCTCAAACCACAGAAATCATAGAATCTTTCGATATGCAAGTGTTTTTAGCAGGTTATATTCTGAGCTTTATACTCACTTACTTGATAAACAATTGAACACTTTACCAGTTTTCGTTTGTAGAGTATTCAATTTTTGAGCATTGCAATTTTTTTCTCTTTTCTTTCATACCAAATTTGACCTCCATATCCACAATTATCACGTATATACTCTTTCAATCCATGCGTTTCATTATTAAATTCAACAACCTGATTTATAAATTTGTCTTTTTCTTCTTTATTCCTTTTTTGTTCTTCGTAAAGAAAATTTTTTAACTTTTTTAATTCAGCTATTTCTGTGTGGAGTTTATCCTTTTCATGATACGGAATATTTGTTTTTGAATATTTATACATTTCTTCCATTTTCTTTGTTGTTTCATTAATACGGTCATATGTACATTTAATTATATTAGATATTTTTTCTTTGCTAAGTACGCTTTATCTGCACATTTGATACTCTCAACATATAAATGATGTAATTGCGGAAAAGGGTTATAAATGGAATTAATTTCCCTTTTTACTTTTGCAACTTCGGCACGAAGGTTTTGGATTGTTTGAATATATATTGTTTTTTCTTGATAATATTCTTTTTTTTCCTCTTCCGTATCGTGTATAAAATACGCTAAAATAGCAGCAGCTATTGTTGCTCCAATTATAAGTGGATACATAAGCCTTTTACCTCAGAGCTTTTTGATTTATTACTTTTGCATTTATAGCTTGAAGTTGGTCTCTAAGACTTTGTCTATTCCCTTCTAATGTTTGCTGGATATTTTTACATATAGCTTCTCGCTTATTATGGATTGTCTCATATAAAGTCATTAAGCGATCAAAAAATTCTGGCTCTATCTTGCCTGTACTTTCAAGAATTTTATCAAGTATTTGTTGCGATTGTTTATCGTATGTGTTTAAATTATCAAAAAAAGCATTCAATGCTACTATTGTTGGTTTATTACCTTCTGCTATCAATTTACGTTCATTATCAATAGATGCTAAATAAACTTCTTTTTGAGCATTAAGTTTTTCCAATTCAAGTTGGAGTTCTTTTTGCTCTTTTTCAGATTGCACTCTAATTTGTTCGCGAGCTAGTTTGTATTCATGCCCTTCGTGAATAATACGTTCAATCCATGTGACAGGATTAACTTCACGAATAATTTTAGGGGCGCAATCTGGCAAATTGGCCAATATGGTTGGAGAAAATGGCAGTTTCATCAGAGCAACCTCAAAATTACTACCGTTAAAATTCTGTGGGGCAGAGCGTGGGGCAAATTTGCCCCACATACGAAAAAAGGGCTACATTTTCATGTAGCCTTTTGATTTCATTTGGCGTCCCCAGGGGGATTCGAACCCCCGTTGACGGCGTGAAAGGCCGTGTGACATCCGTCCGCCGTCCTTGATTTTGCTTGGCTCCGCAAGCGCCTTGGAGCATGAATATGCACCTACGGACAGGCGCTTTTGTAAACAGGCTTTGTAAACAAAGTCTGTGCCGACCTCTCGCCCTTACCCCTCATTTCATTCTTCTAGATGCGTCCGTGCAAGACGCCCACCTCTCTCCACCTGCTCCCCCCATACGGAAGAGCACGGCCCCCCTCACCCCCCATAAAAAAACACAGCCCCGCCAGAATAGTCCCTTGCGGATCGCTCTGTGCCTGAAGTTCGACTCTTTCCCCTTCTCTGCTCGCGGGTCCTTCCCGGCTGAATTTCCGTGCAACGGGGCGCACACCTCAGACTGTGGCCGCGATCTGCGGAATGAAAGAGACGGAATAGCGGAATGGCTTGTTTTTTATAATCCAATAAAAATCAATAGGTTATCCTAATGCCAAATAAAAAGAAGAACATCAGGGGGCAGGTGGAGCAGCGCCGCAAGGCGGAAGCCGAGGCGCGTGCCGCCAAGCTCTCAAAAAACAAGCCTGCAACAGTAGAAAAGCTCGAAGTTTCCGATGATGAATTGCAGGGATACATCAATGAAAATCGTGTGGGTGATGCAAAACTGTATTGGCGTCTGCACAGAGGAACCGTTGTCTATGTCAAATATTGGGATCGTTTTCTCATATGGGGCGGGCATCATTGGATTGAAGACGACTATGACGCCGCCTTCCAGCGTATTGAAGACGTGTGTGAACTGTACCTCAGACTTGCGGAGCATAAGCAAAATGAGGCCGATGAAGCGGACAGGGAGGATAAAGCCAAAATCCAGAGTATTGCCGACGCTGTATTGCGCCGCGTCAATCTGCTCCGCGATACCAACGGGCAGGAAAAACTCCTCCAGATGGTGCGCCGCATCCGCGATCCTCTGGTCGTATTGCCGAAGCACATCGACAAACAACACTACGTCAAAGCCTGTCCCAACGGCGTGATCGACTTGCGCACCGGAGAACTCCGACCGGGCCGCCCCGAAGAGTACATCCTCAACGCCATCGTCACGGAGTATGAGCCCGCGCTTCTGGAGAAGGCTGACCCCTGCCCGGAGACGAACAAGTTTCTGCTTTCGTCAATGGACGGCGATCAGGAGCTTGTGGATTTCATCTGGCGTCTGCTCGGCTACGGCCTCATCACCGAACGCCGCGATCACATCTTCACGATCTTCTGGGGAGAACATGGCCGCAACGGTAAGGATACGCTCATCAAGCTGGTGATGCATGTCCTCGGCCAAACGCTCTCCGGCGACGTGCCGGTGGAGATGTTTCTCCAGATGCAGCAAACCCGCAACAGCTCGGCCCCTTCGCCCGACGTGCTGGCCCTGCGCGGTATGTGCATCGCCTGGATCAACGAGGCAGAGGAAGGCCAACGCTTCGCCCTGGCAAAGCTGAAAAAACTCACCGGCGGCGGGTACATCACGGCGCGGGGGCTGCAAGACAAACTGCAAACCACCTGGCTGCAAACCCACCTGCCCATCATGACCACCAACGAACTGCCCAAGGCCAAGGCCGATGACGCGGCCTTCTGGGCGCGTGCCATCCTGCTCAAGTGGCCGCTATCGTTTGTGGAGAACCCGGAGCAGCCCTACGAGCGCCCGGCGGACAAAAACCTCGACGAGAAAATTCAGGCCGAAGCCAAGGGCGTGTTGGCCCGCATGGTGCGGGGAAGCATGGAGTACCTGCGCGATGGTCTGAAAATTCCGGACAAAGTGCAGGAGTGGACTAGGGAGCAGCGCGCGTCCTGGGATGACGTGGGCCTTTTTATAGCGGACTGGTGCGAGATGGAACCTCACCAGGACAACCCCGACAACTACAAGACCCGTATTTCAGCCACAGATATCCATGAGGCTTTTTGTCTCTGGTACGCACGCAACCGTGACAGACGTTTCAGTATTTCCGCCAAGAAATTCGCAGAGATGCTGAACAAAAAAGACATTCCCTCCAAAAAGAGCAATGGAAGATACCGCCTGGGTATTCGCCTGAACTCCGAGGGAGAAAATGCTCTTGACGAGGCCCGTCATGATTGAATCAGCCCACATCCTCCCACGGAATGAATCATGCAACATGCTGATATTGTATCATAAACATCAAAATGGGCGGATGGGAGAATTTCAAGCATATTCCATGCGCACACAGGCGTATGCACACATGCTTGTATGGTCTATGCCATGTATCCGCCCATGCGCCCATTTTACTAAAAATATTAATAAAATAGGTAGATAAGAAAAAAAGGAACTGGGAGGATATGGGCGCATGCAACTTCTTGACCTCTATCAATCCCGTTTTGGCTCGGTGGTAAAACGTCAGGGGAAAGGCTGGAACGGCCCCTGCCCCCTGTGCGGCGGGGAACCGGGCAAGTCCGATCGTTTCATGGTCTGGCCGGATCGCGCCGAGAGCCTGGGAGAAGTTTGTGCCACCCACAACATCACGGGCATCTGGTCATGCCGCCAGTGCGGAGCCAGCGGCGACACCATTGCCTATCTGATGAAAATTGATGGACTCGGCTTCAAGGCCGCTCTGGCCGAGCTGGGCATCGAGAGCGAACGCCCTTCCTACCGGCGTCGGCGTGCCCCTGCCGAACCGCGCAGGCCCGATGAAGTACCGGCATGGACGCCAAGAGAGTGGCCGCAGCCGTCTGAGAAGTGGTGCGAATATGCGGCCAGACTGCTGGCCGAAGCGGAGGAGAACATCTGGAACCAACCCGCCGCCCTGAACTGGCTGGCCGCTCGCGGCATCGACGAGGCCGCCGTCCGGGCCTACCACATCGGCTATTTGCCGTCCGAGAGCGGCAAGTACCAGGGCCGCTACCGTGCCCGCTCCGCCCTGGGGCTGGAGCCGAAAACCGGGGATGACGGCAAGGTTCGCACCAGGCTGTTCATCCCGCGCGGCATTGTTATTCCCACGTTCGCCTCTGACGGGCGCGTTTTGAATCTGCGCATCCGCCGTCACAAGGAGGATTTGGGGGAACGCAGTCCGAAGTATCTGGAACTTGAAGGCTCGTGCAAGGCACCGCTGTTTCTCCGTTCATTACGCCCCGGCCCGCTGGCCGCCTACTTCGTGACCGAGGCGGAACTGGATGCCATGCTCATCCACCACGCCACAGGCGGCGTGGTCGGCGCAGTGGCCGTGCGCACCAACCGCGGCAAGCCGGACGCATCCGCCGATGGGCGGCTCCGCGAGGCCGTGCGGGTCTGCATCGCCCTGGATTACGACGAACCCGGCGCGGATGGCGTGGAGTTTTGGGAAAAGACCTATCCCGCCGCTCTGCGCTGGCCCACACCGGAGGGGAAAGACCCCGGCGATGCCTGCAAGCTCGGCGTGGACATTCGGGAGTGGGTCGCTGCCGCTTTGCCCGCCAGCATCGCGCTGCCGGACAATGGACATATGGACACTTCTGCCGCTGGTCAGTTGGAAGTGGGGGGAGGGGCTGCGCCCAAAACGGCTTCTCTCGAAGAAGGAAGAGAACCCACTCCGATGCGTACCAGTGGAACAGAGGGCGAGGCGGGGATAGCGTGGGCGACGGCGGGAGATTTCACGCCGGACGAACTCTGTCGATTGCAGGCCGCCTTACCTACCGGGATAGCTCTTGAGCTGTTGCCTCTGGACGTGGCCCGCGCCTATCTGCTGTGGCGGGGCATCCCGGCCACCTTCATCAAGTTCCACGATGAACACGGCGACTGCACGGGCTTTTCATGGAAGTACGACCACACATGGCGGCGCAGGTATCCAGACCGCTTTGAGGCATTCTGGTGTTTTCAGGATGCTTCGTCCGTTCTCTGGCAGTGGATGTCCGACCACCGGGCAGAAAAGATCACGTCTGAAAACCTTCTGCACATATGGGGATAAACGATGAGTGAAAACACGTTCGCGCAACGCAATGAAGAATTGGCGGCCATCAGCCGGGAAATGTTCGGCGATGGAATGCGTCTGATGATTGTGCCTCCGGCCTCGTTGACGCTCTTGAAAGACAATGCCCGTTTCTTCAAGCGGGAAACCTTCCGTCAGCTCCGGGACAATATCGCGGCGGACAAGCGCCTTTCCAGCGTGCCCCTCTGCTACCGCCATGACGACGGCAGGCTGGAGGTGCTGTCCGGCAATCACCGGGTACAGGCCAGCATCGAGGCGGGCATTCCGCATATCCTTGTGCTGGTCATAACCGAGGAACTGGACAAGAGCCGCCGCATCGCCATTCAGCTTTCGCACAACGCGCTGGTGGGCGAGGATGATCAGAGTATCCTGGCGAACCTCTGGGCGCAAATCGAATCGGTGCAGGATAAACTTTATAGCGGTCTGGACAGCGAATCTCTCAAGGAACTCGGCGACGTTGAGCTGGTGAACTTCTCCACTCCGCAGGTTCCGGCGCATATGGTCACGTTCATGTTCACGGATGGGGAGAAGGAGCAGCTTTCGGAAATACTGGATATGCTGGCCGACGCGGCGAAAAAATCCTCTGCCGTTCACCTCGGCACGGCGGGGCAGTATGACGAGTTCATGCGCATCGTCGCGGACATGAAGAATGCTGAAAAAATCCGCGACAACTCGCTGGCCATGACGCGGTTGATGGAGATTGCTGCGGACTATCTGGAGCGGCAAGCATCCACGTCAGCAGAACAGGAGGCCGCCCAATGAGCTTCCTTGGTTCCATCGCCGGGCCGCTGCGCAAGGTGTTGGCCGCGTATGCCGATGAAATCAGCGTACCGGTGCTCCTGCCCTGCGCGGGCAATTTCACCGTGGGGGCGGCGCTGCGCTCCGGCGGCTATCAGGGCCGGATTACAGGCTGCGACATCACCCTCTATACCTCGGCCCTGGGTGCCTATCTGGCCGGGAACCATCTGCATGTGACGGAACGCGAGGACTGCCCGGAGCATTTACGCGGTTTTCTCGACCTGTCCGACCCCGCCCATCTGGCCGCATCGGTGAGCATCATGCTGGATTTGCGCCAGGTCTGGCAGAACAAAAATGCTTGGCACCGGCGTGTGCTGGCAAATTATCGCCGCGACTGGCCCCGGCTCATGGAAAAGACGCTGGCCAAGCTGGAAGCCTACCGCGCCCACCTGAACCGGGGGGACGGCTTCGGCTATACGCCGATGGACGCCACGGCATTCCTGCGGGCCCATGACCCGGACCATGCCGTGTTCATCGCGCCGCCCACCTTCGGCAGCAAGGACTATATCAACCAGGAACGGATGCTCGCGGCCGCGGCTGCATGGGCCGCGCCGGACTATACGGAAATCAGCTTCAAGGACGTGGAGATTTACGAGCGGATTACGGCGTTCCGCGAGTGGATGATCATCATGGAGCGTCCCCTGCCGGAAATTGAAAAAATCTTGGGCGAGCCCGTGGCGGTAGTCCACAAGGGCCGCAAAAGCATCACGTATGCCTACGCAGGCCACAGCAGGAAAACCATCGTCACCCGAAGCTACCTGCCGTCCGCATCCCCCGGCCCCATTTTTCCGAGCGACAAACATCTGACCGGAAAGGAAGAGCCGGGAATCATGCTGCTCACCCACGATCAGACGGTTCGCCTCAACGAGCTATTCATGGCCGCGCGGGTGGACTATATTCTGGTCAGCCTTGTTCTCTCTGTGGCCTTTTGCCTGGACAGAAAAATCATCGGCAAGGCCGACTTCAAGTTAGGCAAGGGCCATGCGGAATGGGCATTGCCGGAACCGGGGCGGCAAATTTATCAGCAGTCCGACCTGGCCGTGCCGAGCGAGGCCGAACCCCGTCTTTCCAAGCTGGTGTTGATGTTCATCCAGTCGCATGAAGTCAAACGACTGCTTGAGGAAAAAATACCGGAAGACTGGACATGGGCCATAACCACCGCCTTTTCCCGGCATCCGGTCAGCATGAAATACCGCGGCATCTACAAGCTCCACAAACGGCTCGACGGTTCCGAACATGGCGGATACCGGCTCAACTATTACGGCAGACTGGGCAAGTGGAGCCTTGCCGAAGCCTATGCCGAATGGCTGAAAAAATTTCATAATTGAGCGTTTTTATTGTGTTTTTTACTTGCGCAACGGGGGCATTATGGTAATGTTTTCTTATGGAAAATCAACAAGTTACACTAAAAAAGGACAATTCCATGAAAACCGCCCGACGCATGTTTCTTGCCCGCATCATGAACGAAGCCTGGGCTCTGGCCCGGCAGGGAGCCCGGAAATTCGGCGGCAGCGCGAAACTGTATTTGGCCATCGCCCTGCGGCTTGTCTGGCAGGACAGCCGTCCGCGTACCGTCTGGCACCGGGGGCTCGGCAATCAGTTTGTCCTTCCGGGGATGCCGCAGCTCACAGTGTCCGTCAAAAAAGGACAGTTCTTCCTGCCGGGTATAGCAAACTGAAAAGGGGCGGCAATGCCACTTGCCGCCCCGGGTAGCGGAGCAAGTCCGACCACCATCATGCCTGGTCAGATTGGCTCCGCCAACTTCAAAAGTCAAGGAGCCGATCATGAATATCGACAAAAAGACATTACGCGCCATCAAAAAGGAATGCCGGGAAATGGCTCACGAAATGACGAAAGAGCATTACAGGCTTTATGATGAAATCTGGACGGATCGCATCAAGATTGACTCGGCGCTGTATGACCACGGCAAGGACACCGTCCGGGAAATCAATCAGCTCATGCCGAACCTGCTGACTTATAATCCGGCCATCAGCCCCCTGGATATCGTGGCCGAACGGTACGGGTTCGGCGATACATCCGCGCTGGTTGAGTTCCTTCTGGCCTATACCCCGCGCGGCCCGGTGGAAGAGCATTATTACGAACAGATGCTTGAATCCCGGCTTCGGGAATATGAGGAGTACATGACCGCGCGGCAATCTGAACCCGTCTTTGACGACGTGCCGTTTTAAAAGGGAGTTACCGTGATTCAGACATCCTATTTCAGCTCAAAGGCTCCACGGGGCCGCAAGGTGTGCATCGCCAAGTGGCCTCCGCGTTACTGGCATGGGCCGCGCGCCCCGAAGCTCGCGCCGTCCGACCCCAAGGCGATAGACTGGGCTGCGGCCTACCGGCGCGATCTGGAAAACCGCTTTCCGACGGAATCCAGCCTGCGGCTTTACCTACAGGAGATCGAGCGGGAAACCCCCGATCCCATTCTGTGCTGTTACGAATCCAATCCGGATGAGTGTCACCGTCGTGTGCTGGCCGTGTACATCAGGGAAATGCTGAATTGGGACGTGCCGGAATGGAGGAGCAAGGAGCCTGAACAGGCGTCGCTGCTCTGAAAAAACGGGTGGGGGCAACGGATGGTCAGATCCGCCGCCCCCTGGTCTTGGAGGGATTACGGCCCTCAAAGCACCATTTGTGAGCGTAATCCCTCCGTTATCGAAAATCAACGGAGGGAGCCATGAGCGGGAGCCGTGGCCGGGATTGAACCCCGCGTTCCAGCGTCGGACGCGGGTTTGCCGGAGTGAACATGCCGGAAAAGAACGTGGAGGAACTGCTTGCCAGAAGCGCCAGCACGGATGTGCAGGTGCTTTTGACCGCCAAGGAGAACGCCAAACGGGCGGCCCTGGATGACCCTTCACAGGCGAACCTTGCCGCGCTGGATCGCGCCTCCAGAATGCTGGAGAGCGCCATGCAGGCAACAACGAATCTCAGGGACTGGCGGGCCGTCCTGGCCCATGTGGAAGAAAACGGGCGCAAGCTCGGCAAAACCAAGATGTTCGAGGACATCAAAAAAGGGCGGCTGAAAAAACAGCCGGACGGCACGTTCCGGCAGCGGGACGTGGATCGCTACATGGCGAGCCTGCCCATGTCCGGCACGCCGGACGTGGTGGCCGAGAAAGCCGCCGACCGCCAGCGCCGCAAGGAAGAAGAGGAAATCCGGCGTCTCAGGGCTGATGCGGACGGAAGGGAGTTTGACCTTCAGGTCAAGAAGGGCCGTTACATCCTCAAGGAGCAGGTGCATCTGGAGCTGGCCGCGCGCGCTGTGACGCTGGCTTCGGGGCTGAAAACCGCCTTTGAGGCGCAGCACCTTGATCTTGTGGCCCTGGTGGACGGCAATCCCCGGAAAGGGGCCGCTCTGGTGGAAAAGCTGGAAGCCATGCTTGACGAAGCCCTGAACGAGTACAGCCGGGAAATGGAGTTTGAGGTGACGTTTGAAGCGGAGCAATCCGGTGTTCCCGAACAGGAGGATGCCGAATGAAATGGAGGTCAGATGATCCGGACAGGCCAGCTTGAACTTTGCGCCGTCCCCAAACCAGAGCCAGCGCGGCGCGTGACGCTCAGAACGTCCGTGCCGCGCTGGCTTCCGCCCGTGGTGGCCGCCGAGGTCTCCGCCCATGCGGCGGCGGATCGCAGCGTTCATTTTCAATTTTCCAGAGGAGAACGAAAAATCATGCGCCGTCGCAAACCTGTGCCCGTCAGTCAGTGGGCGGAAAAATACCGCATCGTGGAAATGTCCAGCATACCGGGCAAGTGGAAAAACTTGTTCACCCCCTATCTGACCGGCATCATGGACGCCGCCGGAACGCCGGGCGTGGAAACGGTCATCATCTGCAAAAGCCCGCAGACCGGCGGATCGGAGTGCGGGCACAATTTCGTGGGCTGGTGCATCGACCGCAGCCCCGGCCCTGTCATGTACGTTTTCCCGGATGAAATCACCGCGCGGGAGAATGCCAGGGATCGCATCATCCCCATGATTACCGGCTCGCCGCGCCTGCGGGACTACATGACCGGTTCGGGCGACGACGCATCTTCCCTGCGCATCAATCTGGCGCACATGCCGATCTATCTCGGCTGGTCGGGCTCGGTTTCCCGCCTGGGGAACAAGCCCATCCGCACGCTCATTCTTGACGAGCTGGACAAGTACAAGAACCCGAAGAATGAGGCCACGTCCGAAGTGCTGGCCGAAAAGCGCACCACGACATGGAGGACGCGCCGGCACATCATCAAAATCAGCACGCCGACCACGGAGGACGGGCCGATCTGGACGGCGCTCACGCAGGAGGCCGGGGCGCGTTTTGATTACTGGGTGCGCTGCCCGCATTGCGGCATGGCGCAGCTCATGGATTTCGAGCGCATCGGCTGGCCGGACAAGGGCATGGAAATGGAGCCGACGGCGGAAGATGTGCTGACGAGGCGGCTGGCATACTATCCCTGCGAACATTGCGGCGCGGTGTGGGACGACGGCGACCGCGACCGCGCCGTGCGCAGGGGCGAGTGGCGGGAGCGTTCCAGCGGTTTGGACATTGCCGCGCATCTTGCGGCGCACAGGGCGGTGAAGCTCGGTTTCCACATTCCGGCCTGGCTGTCCTATTTCGTCAGCCTGTCGGAAGTCGCCTCCGCCGCCCTCAAATACAGGGAATCCGGCAGGCTCGACGACCTCAAGAATCTGCAAAACCAGTACAAGGCCGAGCCCTGGAAGGAAGAGCATGTCATGCGCTCCGAGGATGCCGTGCTGACCCTGTGCGACGACCGTCCGCGTGGTGCCGTACCCGGCCCGGTGGATGGAAAGGAGCGCGTCGCCTGCCTGCTGGCCGGCGTGGACACCCAGGGCGTGAACGAGCAAAAAGGGTATTTCCGCTACATCATCCGGGCCTTCGGCTACGGCGATACCGAGGAATCCTGGCTTGTCCAGTGCGGGGCCGCGCCTTCCTTCTCCGCCCTGAACGACATTCTGTGGAACTCCGAATATGCCACGCCGGACGGCCTGAAGTACAAGGTTCGGGCCTGCATGATCGATGCGATGGGCGGACGGACGCGAGAGGTGTATTCCTGGGCCATCCGGCATCGCGGGCGCGTGTACCCGTGGCAGGGGGTGCGCTCCCTGTCCCAGCCCTATACCCCGGCCCCGCAGGAATACTTTCCGGACGCGAAGGGCAACAAAATCAGGATTCCCGGCGGCCTGAATCTCTGGCGCTGCGACACGACCTTTTTCAAGTCCGACCTTGCGCACAAGCTGGCCATCGCGCCCGATGATCCCGGCGCGTTCCACCTGCACGACAACGCGGGCGGCATTCTGGAACAGTATGCCCGCGAGATGTGCGCCGAAGTCTGGGACGATGAAAAGCAGGCGTGGGCCAACCCCCACAGCAAGCCCAACCACTATTGGGACTGCGAGACAATGGCGCTTGCCCTGGCCTTCATTCTCAATATCCGCCACCGGCGGCGCCCGGAACCCGCGCCGGGAAAACGCGGAACGACGGAACGGCAGCGCGGCGGCCTGTCCATCGCCGACCGCCTGGCCAATATCAGGAGGTGAGCTGTGACAGACGAACAAGCATCTTTTCCAGACAGGGGGCGCAAGCTCAACTGGCGGCAGGCATGCGCTCTCATTGGCTGCGGCAAAACGCAATTTTATGCCCTGGTGAAATCCGGCAAGCTCCCCGCCTATCGTCCAGAGGGCTGCAAGCGCGGGCTGTGGGTATACGAAGCGGATGTGACGGCTTGCATCAGACGTGTGGAAAAATAACTTGACCTTTGTTAGCTTATAAGCTAATTTTATTTTATGACAATAAATTACGAAGTCATTTTTTATCAGAATGAAGACGGAAACAGCCCTTTGCTCTCCTGGTTGTCATCTCTGCGTGACGGCAGGGCCAGCGTATTCATCGATCGCCGGATTCGTCGTCTGATGAGCGGTAATTTCGGGGATTGCAAATCACTGAATCACGGGCTGTATGAACTGCGCATTGATTATGGCCCAGGATACAGGATTTACTACTGTCGGGAGGGAACACGGCTTATCCTTCTGCTGTGCGGAGGGGACAAACGGACGCAGGCGGCGGATATTGAGCGCGCCCGTGACTACAAAAAAGATTATGAACGGAGAATGCAATGAAACCCTATGTATCTTATGATGAAGCAATGGCGCAACTGTACCGTGAAAATCCGCAAATGGCTCTTGATGCCCTCAATGCCTGCATGAAAGATGGGGATATGGAAATGCTGCTTGTCACCCTGCGGCATATCGCCAAGGGTAAAGGGGTTGCCGAACTTGCGGAGGCGACGGGATTGCAGAAAAATACTCTGTATCGCACGCTTTCATCTCGTGGAAATCCCAGCTTGCGCACGCTGCTTTCCATTTGCGGAGCATTGGGCGTTGCCATGAGGTTTGAGGCGCGCCCCGCCGCCTGACCGCGACAGCGTGTAACATCTCCCCCTGTTGTTCAATTTCTGAAATTTTTTGTTCGCATATTCCGTATATTCCGTTTGTTCCGCGACACGCAATTTCTGCCGTGCTAATTGCATGGCATGTCCATCTGGTGCCGTGAAGAACTCCTCTCCCTTCTTGCCGACTGGAAGGCCGCCTACAAGGCGGCTTCCACCGGCAAGTCGTACATGATTCAGGGCCGCACCCTGACGCGCTACGATCTTTCCGAAATTCGCGGGCAATTATCCTACCTTGAAAACGAGCTTGCCGCTCTGGACGGCGGGCGCGGCCCCGCCTTTGTCCGGGCGCGGATCAGGAGGCAGTGATGCCCACCCTCCTGAATCAGTACGGCCAACCCCTGAACACGGGCCGTTACGTCTCCGCCCCCTCGCGTGACGCCGGGGCGTATCGCGGCACCATCGCCAACTGGCATCCCTCGCGGCTGGTCAACAGGGACGCGGAAATCCGCGAGCGCCTGACCATACAGCGCCGCGCGGCGGATCTGGCCGCCAACGACTGGGCGGCAAAGTCCGGCCTGCGCACCATCGCGGATAACGCCGTGGGCACAGGGCTGGTGCCCAAGTCCGGCATCCCGCACAAGCTGCTCGGTATTTCCCGCGAAGAAGCCGCCGCCATCGGGGAAAAGATGGAATGGGCCTTTTCCTCCTGGTCACGGCAGGCCCACGCGCGGGGCCTCATCCATTTTGAAGACCTGCAATACCTGGGCATCAGCTCCATCCTGCGTCTGGGGGAAATGCTGCACCTGCCCGTGATGCCGCCTCCGGAAAACGGGCGCGTCTTCCGTCTTGCCATTCAGGACATGAACCCCGCGCGCCTGTGTACCCCGGCGGACAAAACGCTTGACCTGAGCATCCGGGACGGCATCGAGTTCAGCGGCTGCGGCAGGCCTGCCCGCCGCCCTCGCTGATTCCCGTGGATCAGCAGCGGCTTTTTTCCGATTCCTTCATCCGCCGCCCGGCCAGGATCGGCCACCGGCCCAACGTGTTCCACCTGTTCCGCTACGAAGAGGAGGAACAGGTCAGGGGCGTTTCCGTTCTGGCCAACGGGATGAAGCTGTTCCGCAACCTCAATGACGCCCTGGATTCCGAACTGTTCGCGCAGGTCATCGCGGCCTCTTTCCCGGTGTTCATCGGGCTGGAAAACGGCGCGGCGCAACTGCCCCCGGAAGTGCGGGAAGCCTACGGCATGGAGGAACAGGAACCGGAAGAACGGACGATGGAAATCGCGTCGGGCACGGTGGTTTTCGGCAATCCGAACGAAAAGCCCTATGTGCTGGAAAACAAGCGTCCTTCGGCCAATTTCCCGCCCTTTGTGGAAATCGTGCTGCGCTCCCTCGCGGCCATGCTCGGCATCCCCTACGAGTCTCTGACAAAGGATTTTTCCAAGACCAATTACAGTTCCATGCGGGCGGCGCTGAACGAGGCATGGAAGCTGTACCTGTTTTATCGGCGCTGGTTCGCCCGTCTGTACACGCAGCCGGTGTGGGAAATGGTGCTGGAGGAAGCGTACCTGCGCAACTTCCTCGGCCTTGCTGACGACATCGACAGTCTGCGCCCGGCCCCCGGCTTCTACGAAGGCCGGGAGTTCTGGTGCAGCGCAACGTGGGTCGGCCCGGCGCGGGGCAGCATCGACCCGGTGAAGGAAATCCAGGCGACCATCATGGCGCTGGAAAATCACCTGACCACCTACGGCGAAGCCTGGGCCGAACGCGGCGGCGATTTCTCCGACGCCCTCCCGGTCATGGAAGAGGAACGCAGGGCGTTGGAAAAACTGATGGATGATCCGGGGGAGGGAAACCCTTCTGAAGAAGGGTTCTCCCTCCCCCGGCCCCCCTCCCTTCCCAAGACTTCCGATGGGGAAAAAGACGAGGAAAACGAGGAGGCGGCATTATGAGCGCCCGGCAATGCGAAAGGATTGTCTCCGCCACAACCCGGCAGCCGTGGGCCATTACGCCGGAAGGACTCGATCTTGTGCTGGGCATCGCGCAGCGGCGCATCAGCGATCCCCAGGCCGTGCTGGCAAGCCCCGTGGAACGGCGCGAAGGCGGCAGGATACACATGCGCGACGGCGTTGCCGTTCTCTCTGTCATGGGGCCGATTTTTCCCCGGGCGGACTTTTTTACGCACATTTCCGGCGCGACAAACATTGAAACCCTGGCCTTGCGTTTCGGCGAAGCTCTGGCGGCTCCCGACGTGAAGGGCATTGTGCTGCATATCGACAGTCCCGGCGGGCAAATCACCGGCGTGCACGAGTTCGCCGAACAGGTTTTCGCGGCCAGAAACATCAAACCCGTTGTCGCCTACATCTCCGGCACCGGCGCGTCCGCCGCCTACTGGATCGCCAGCGCGGCGGGGCGTGTGGTCGCGGATGTGACGGCGGTACTCGGCAGCATCGGCGTCGTCGCGGCGTGGACGGATGAAAGGGAAGCCCGCAGGGCTCAGGGATTGACGGATTACGAGGTCGTGTCCTCGCAGTCCCCCGACAAGCGGCTTGACCCCGCAAGCGCGGAAGGCCGCGACGCCTTGCAGCGCCTGCTTGATGCAACGGCGGATATTTTTATTGCCGATGTCGCGCGCAATCGCGGGTGCGACGCGGCGCGGGTAACGGAACAATTCGGACGGGGCGGCGTGATGCTGGCCGCCGAAGCCGTGCGGGCGGGCATGGCCGATGCTGTCGGCGGTCTTGAGAACGTCATGGCCGCGCTGTCCGGAGCCGACGGCGCGAACAAAAAGGAGGCGCACATGGATGCGGCGGAGTTGAGTCAAAACTATCCCGAATTGCTGGCCGACATCCGGCGGGAAGCGGCAGCCCAGGCTTCACTGGAGGCCAAAAGCGCGGCTTTCGCCCTTGTCGCGGCGGTCGCCGGAGAGGAAACGGCGGAAAAGGTGCGGAAGATCGATGCCGCCGGCGTCACCCCTGAACAGGTGTCGCTTATGTCGTCGTTTTTTGCCCCCGCCCAGGCGAAACCGGAGGCCAAAACCGAAGAGTCCGACGCCCGCAAACAGATGCTTGAGGCCATTGCATCCGTGACCGGCGGCCCGCTCCGGCGCGGAAGTGCAGAAAAGCTCCAAAAGCGCGCTGGTAGCCGACGCGGAACGCCGCGCCGCCGCGCAAAGGCTGGTGTGAATATGTCTCTGAACTCCTACGGTGAAGATGCGCCTCGCTCGTTGTCCGACCTGGTGCTCCTGGAAGTGGATATGAAATGGTGCCGTGAGTCCGGCGAGCTGGCCCCTCTGTCCGCCCCTCTGCAACTCGGCGCGGTCCTCGCACTCGACGCGGCAGGCCGCTATGTGCCCTACATGACCGAGCTGACGCCCGGCACGGAAGCATCGGAAGGCGTGGAGGCGGTTGCGGCCACCCATGCGGACAAGGCCATGGCCGTGCTCATCTCCAAAAAGATTCCGGCCAGTGAGGAAGCGCAGTCCTGCACCGTGCTCCGGCACGGCTGCTGTGTGGCTGTTGATAACCTCGAATGGCTGGAATCCGTCAGCGAAGAACAGAGGAAAACCGCCCTCGGCCAACTCGCGGCCCTGGGCATCGTGCCCAAAGAATAAGGAGCAAGCCACATGTCCCAGATGCTTACCACTCCGGACCTTTATACGCCGGTGGAGCTGACCGAAGCGGTCAACAAGCTCCCGCTCATGCCGCAACGGCTGCGCCCCCTGTTCACGCAACGCAGCGTCAAAACCACGAATGTCGCGCTGGACATCAAACAGGGGCGTCTTGTTCTGGTCAGCAATCAGGACCGCCGCGATCCGCCGCAGGAAATGCACGGGCGCGGCAGCACGCGCACCACTCGCGTCCTTCAGACCGCCCATCTGCCGCTGTCTGACAATGTGAGCGCCGATGACCTCCAGGATGTGCGCGGTTTCGGAACCACCGAACCGATCACGAAGGAGTATGTCATCAACAACAAAATGCAGGACCTCAAGAACTCCCTGTCCATGACCGTCGAGTTCCACCGGCTCGGCGCGGCGCAGGGCGTGATCTATGACGCGGACGGCAAGACCGTGCTGCACGATCTGTTTCAGGTGTTCGGCGTGAAGCAGAAGAAAATCAATCTGGTGTTTCCGTCCAACGCCACGAAATTCAATCCCATCAAGAAAGCCGTTCTCGACGCCAAGCGCCACGCGGAAGACAAGCTCGGCGGCACCCCTGCCACGCGCTTTGAGGCGCTGGTCGGCTCGGATTTCTACGACATGCTCACGAGTCACGAGCTGGTGCGCAAAGCCTATGACCTGTGGGCCGCCAATCAGGACAACTTCGGGCGGGACGATTACCGCAAGCGGGGCTTCACCTACGGCGGCGTCACTTGGATTGAAGCCTCGGAAGTGGTGGGCGGCAGGCGGATGGTGGAGCCGACCAAAGCCCATTTTTATCCCGTGGGGCTGGATATTTTCATGCAGTACAACGCCCCGGCCAACTGGATCGAGACGGCCAACACCTACGGCAACGAGTTTTATGCCCGCATGGACGTGAAGCCCAAGGGCCGTGGCTATGACCTGGAAGTGCAGTCCAACCCGCTCGCCCTCTGCGCCTACCCGGAAGCTCTGGTGGAGCTGACCGGCTCCTATGGCGAAGTGGTGGAGAA
>CAJTSU010000046.1:17531-18400 GCA_910579055.1 uncultured Mailhella sp.
CGCGCCCGCCGGCCGCGTCAGGCGGCGCTTCGCGCTCCGGTCATGGACGGCAAGAGTCCACTCCCGTCGCCCGAAGCTTGCCTTCCTTGCCGGACGAACGCGCTGACACCGTCACCTGAAACGACAAACGGAGGTCTTACATGGCGGATTTCCTCATAGCCTATGCGCCGCTCAAACGCTTTGAAGGCGGCTGGTGCGACGTTCCCGGCGACGCGGGCGGGGAAACCTGTGCGGGCATCGCCCGGAATTTCTTTCCGGACTGGCCGGGCTGGCCGATCATCGACGCGGCCAAACGGCACAGATCGTTCCGGGAGGGGGCTGCCGCGTTCTCGCGGCATCTCACTACGCTGCCCGGCCTTGCCGACATGGTGAAGGAGTTCTACCGCGTGGAATGGTGGGAGCGGATGCGGCTGGGGCAGTTCCCGCAGATTGTGGCCGACGAGCTGTTCGAGCAGGCCGTGAATATGGGCCGGAGCGGCGCGGGCAGGCTCCTGCAACGTCTGTGCAACGCTTTCAATTATGACCGGGGGCGTCCGCTGTTTGAGGATTTGATCGAGGACGGCGCGGCGGGGCCGAAAACGCTTCGCGCACTGGCGGCGCTGCTGGACGGGCATGTTTCCGCCCCTGAGCTTGTTCATGCCCTGAACGGCCTCCAGACCGCGCATTATGTGCATCTGGCCGCCCGCAATCCCGCCCGGCGCAAGTTCATGGCCGGCTGGCTGAGCCGGACGCACTGCCCGGAAACTTCAATGCAACATTCGGAGTAAGCTATGGACGCTCTGCAAGGCATCATCCCTGATTCCTGGCTGGCCTGGATCACCGCCGCCGTCACCGTCTGCGCGGCGGTGGCCGCCGTGCTGCCCGCGCCC
>CAJTSU010000046.1:18423-21947 GCA_910579055.1 uncultured Mailhella sp.
CAGCGGCGGGGTCTACCGCGCCGCGTACCGCCTGATCCAGTGGGTCGCCCTGAACCTGGGCAAGGCCAGAAACGCTCAGGACATGCAAAAGACCATACCCGACGATGGGAAACGCTAGATTCTGGCTGCTGCTTCTGGAGTTATGCCGTGTTGTTATCGCAAAAATCCGCGCGTACCGCGCTGAAAAACGCGCTGACGCTGTGCGCGCTGATCCCGGTTCTGCATGGCTGCGCAGGTTCGGCGGCGCTGACCGGCGGAATAAACAGGCTGCCTCCGGCCCCGAGGACGCCGGGGGCGATCATAACGGATGAATACATCTGCATCCCGCGCGAGGAAGCGGCGGAGCTGCTGCTGTGGATAGAGCGGGCGGAGGATTTATGAGCGCGACATTACGATTTGTGCAGACTCTCGTTCTGCCTCTGATTGTTCCGGTGCTGGTGGGCATAGGTTCCGCCGCGACCACCGGCGTGGTCATGACGGCGCGGCTGGAAGAGCGCGTGTCGCATCTGGAATCGCAGATCCAGCGGCACGAACAGGCGCTGGACCGCGACTTCAACCGGCATGAACAGGCGGTGTCCGAACTGGGCAGGCGCACGGACGATCAGGAACGGCGGCTGGCCAAACTGGAAGGCGTCGCGGAGGAAACGCGTTCTTCCCTTGCCGAAATCCGGGCCGACATCAAGACCCTGCTGCGGGGCGCGCAATGAGGCTCCGGCAACAGCTTGCCCTTGACGCGCACAGCGTCTTTCTGAACACGGACGAGTTTGCGGAACTCATCAGCATCGAGGACGTGCCGGAAACCCCGGCGGTCTGCGACTGGGCGGCGCAGCCGGGCGGCGAACACCTGTACGGCGATACCGGCGACACCTGGGGCGTGAACGCCGTCCACGCGGAAATCACCCTGGCCGAAGGCGTGATTCCGCTGCCCGAACCGGGGCAGGAACTCACGGTCAATGGCCGCGCATGGACGGTGCGGAGCGCCGTGCCGCAAAACGGGCTTCTCAACCTCAAACTGTACCGGAACGTGGGGCGCTGAATTGCGCTTCAGGAGGTTTTGCATGATGTCTGTACATTCAGTGCCCAATGATCGGATTAACTGGAAAAAAGCCTGCGAAATCTTGGGCTGCTCCAGATCCATGTTCTATCGCCTGCTTCAGCAGCGGGTTCTTCCTGTGTATGGCGTTGGCAAAAGATTCAGAACAGTAAGCCAGGCGGACTGCCGGAAGTTGGCGTCACGCTGGCGGAATCCGCCGGAATAATATTCTGTCCACATATTCCACACGTTCCACACCGTGTCGGACACACAGCCCCATCTGTGCTATACACTGATGGAAATCAACAATGGAATCCGGATGGGACTGCGTATGAATGGCTGCCTGCTTGTCGCGCTCAAAAAACGCCTGCATGTCGATCTTTCCGCCATGTCGCTGCTCGGCAGCGGAACAGAGGGAGCGGTTATCAGGCCCGTGCATGTCCATATCGGCAATTTGCCGCCCGCCAGATCCGGCGACCCTGCTCCGCAGCCGTTTGTGCTGCTTGCGCCTGTGTCCGGATATCTGCGGGAAGGTGAAAGCACGGCCCGCGTTGCCTGCGTTTGCAGCGTCTATAACCCGGAAGAAGGCGACGCCGAAGGTGCGGAAATGGATATGGCGGCGCTTTTGTCGGAACTTGCCCGGAGCCTTGCTCCATGTTGCAAGATGCCGCTGGAAGGGCGTTACCGCCTGACGCCGGACGAAAAGGGCCGCCTGTTCCCCTGGGAAAAATCTGACATGCAACCCCGCCCGTACCTTCAGGCGACAGTCATGACGTGCTGGCGCATGAAGGGCCCGGAATAGCAGCGGGCCGCTTTTGCGCTCCGGCTGCGTCAGGCTTCGATTTTTAGTCGGTCACGTACCGCAAGAGTACGCTCCCTCGTAAAAATCTCGTCTTCCTTGCCGGGAGCACAAAATCAACCCGCTGCACAAAAGGAGAATGAAATGAGCTACCGCCACGGCGCATTTTTTGACGAGGTTCCCACCAGCCTTGTGACCCCGGTGGAAGTGGATTCCGCCCTGCCGGTGGTTATCGGCACGGCCCCGGTGCATAACCTCCCGGACGGCACGCCCGCGCCGGTGAACGAGCCGCGCCTGATTTACACGGTGGAGGATTTCGTCGCGCAGTTCGGCGCGGTAAAGTCCGGGGAAAACCGGCATGACTTCACGCTGTCCGAGTTTGTGGACGTGTTCATCGGGCGCTACAGCGTGGCCCCGGTGGTCTGCATCAACGTGTTCGATCCAGCCCGCCACGCGGATGAGGAAGGCCGGCCCGACGTTTCCAAAGTGACCGCCGCCGACATCATCGGTTCCGCAGGCGACGCAGTCGCGAGCGGTAGCGAGCAGATAGCGCAGTCGGCGGACGGCTCCGGCTTTGCCGGGCCGTATGGTTCCGCCGACGGAGCGGGGAAAGTCAAGCGTACCGGCCTGTCCCTTGTGGACAAGGTATTTCCCCTGTTCCGCAAGGTGCCGGGGCAAATCCTCGCGCCGGGCTTTTCCGCCGAACCCGCCGTGGCCATCGCCATCGGCGCGGCCTGCGAGAATATCAGCGGCCATTTCCGGGCCGTGGGCGTGGCCGACCTGCCCGGCGACATCAAACGCCCGGAAGACGCCCCGGCCTGGGTCAACGACAACAATCTGACCGATGAAAACCTCATCCTCTTTTTCGGTACGCCCACCTACGGCACGTCCGCCACGGACGGCGGACAGCCGCGCAGCGCGAGCGATGCGGGAACCACGCTTCCCGCGAGCGAGAGCGAATCCCGCACAGGACGTGCGGGTGAGCGGCATCTGGAGGAATACGGCTCCACGCATCTTGCCGCCGTCATGGCCCTGCGGGACGCGGAAAACGACGGCATCCCCTTCTGGTCGCCCTCCAACAAGCGCATGTTCTGTCAGGGGCTGACACACAACGGCGCGGAACTGGCCCTCACTCCGCTGGAAGCGGCCAACCTGAACGGCAACGGCATTGTCACCGGTCTGAACATGATCGGCGGTCTGGTGGCCTGGGGCGATCAGACCGCCTGTTATCCCGGCGTCACGGACGTGAAGGATGCGAGCATCCCCATCCGGCGCATGTTCAATTTCATCGGCAACACGCTGGTGCTCACGGCCTGGCAGAAGGTCAGCAACCCGCTGCGCCGCCGCCTGATTTCCTCCATCTGTGACACGTTCAATATATGGCTCAACGGCCTTGTGGCTCGCGAGTTCATTCTCGGCGGACGGGTGACGTTTGAGACCAAGGACAACAGCAGCACTGATCTGATGGGCGGCAAGGTTCGCTTCCATGTCTACGTCACGCCGCCCACGGCGGCGCGGGAAATCGTGTTCACGCTCGAATACGACCCGGCCTATCTGGAAACATTGTTTGAAAATTAGCGGGAGCAGCGGGGGAGGGAAACCCTTTTTGAAAGGCTCTGTCATAGAACCGTGTTGGTAGCGTTGCGCGGAGCGTATGGTTTTGCTCCGGCACAGGCGGCAATATTCATTGCC
>CAJTSU010000047.1 GCA_910579055.1 uncultured Mailhella sp.
CGGCTCCCTCGCCGGATGTGCCTGCCGCCGGAACGGGCGCACCCGGCGCACTGCCTTCTCCCTTCTCTCCCGCGCCGGAAAACGCCGTTCCCGCCTCTCCTCTTCCCGCTGTGAGCGAAAGCACTCCGGTTACCCCCGTTCCCAGCGCCCGCCCCTCCGCCGCGCCCGCCCGAACGGAACAGAACGCCTATGACATGGCGCTGGGGCTGTATCGCACCGGCCGCTTCGCTCAGGCGGAAAAAGCTTTTCAGGCTTTTCTTGAAGCGTACCCGAACAGCCGCCTCACGCCCAACGCCCTGTACTGGATAGGAGAAACATTCTATTCACGCGGCATGTTCAGCGACGCCATCTTTGCGTTCAAGGACGTGCAGGCCCGTTTCCCCCGCCATGGCAAGACTCCGGATTCCCTGCTCAAAACGGCTCTGGCCTATGCCAAACTTGGGGACAGCCAGAACGCCGAACTGCACCTTGCCGTCCTGAAGGAAGACTGGCCGAAATCAGAAGCCGCAACCCGTGCGAAACAGCTGGGCCTGTTCTGAGTCCGGATTTATGGATACAGAGAAAAACGGGAGCGCGTTGGACAGGCTGAACGAAGAACAGCGCGCGGAATACTGGGCGGCGCTTGCCCTGCGCAGAACCAAAGGACTGGGCGCGCGTAGCGTCTGCCGCCTGCTCCGGCACTTCGGATCGGCTTACGCGGCGGTCTATGCCGTGCCGCGCTGGCGGGAAGCCGGGCTTGATCCCCAAAAGGGAGCCTCTCTGTCCGGTGACGAGTGGCGCAAGGAAGCTCGTCCCGAGTGGGAAGATGCCCGCGATCTGGAAGGCGATATCCTGCTCTGGCCCGATCCCCGCTATCCCTCTCTGTTACGGGAACTCCCGGACGCTCCGTCCGTGTTGTATGCACGGGGCAATCTTGACCTGCTGCTTCATCCCTGTGCGGCCGTGGTCGGTTCACGCAGCTGCACGCGCAGTGGGCTGGCCCAAAGCGCAGCCCTGGCACGGGAGCTCGCGGCCTGCGGCATTACCGTGGTTTCGGGCATGGCTCGCGGCATTGACCGGGCGGCGCACGAGGCTGCATTGGAGGAAAAGGGTTCTTCCATCGCGGTGCTCGGGTCGGGCGTGGACGTCATCTATCCCCGGCAATGCACAGCACTGTACCGCGCTCTGTGCGACAAAGGGCTTGTGCTCAGTGAATTTCCTCCCGGCACGCTGCCGCAGGGGCCACTCTTCCCCATCCGCAACCGGATCATCAGCGGCCTTTCTCTGGCCGTGGTCGTGGGAGAAGCGGCGCTCAAAAGCGGCAGTCTGGTCACGGCCAAAATTGCGTTGGAACAGAACCGTTCTGTTTTTGCCCTGTTTCCTCTCGCTGAAGCTTCCGCCCCGTTGAGCGCGCCCTTGAGCGAGGGCTGCGAATATCTGATCGCTCAGGGAGCCAAAGCGGCGCGCGGCGCGCGGGAAATTCTGGCGGATATCCTGCCCCAGCTCCGCGAAACATCCCCACGCCTTGTGCAGCCGGTGCCTTGTCCTCCCGCACACACGGCCGGGCATGCCGGAATTCCGCTTTATCCGCGCACGCCGGCCCGCCCCGTCCCTTCACCTGACCGCTCCGGCTCGAACGGCGGATATAACAGGCACAACACTCCGGCAAACGGCTCTCCGATCCGGGAAGAGGAGCGCGGCGCAGACGATTTTGCCCCGGCCTCACCCGAAAGCACGGTTCTTGCTTTGCTCCGGAAGCAGGGCAGCCTTGACGCGGACGCGCTGCTGGAACTTCTGCACAGCCCCGAACATGAGAATATTCCGGCTCTGCCCCGGGATGCCGGAGCACTGAGCGCTCTGCTGCTCATGCTGGAAGTGCGCGGCGTGATACGCCGCCTGCCGGGCAACATCTATGAGGCAAACAAGTATGCCTCGTAAACCCGCCCCCGCGCTTCCGCCGCCGGATCTTCCGGATCGGGCGGCGGCCTTCCTGGCCTGGCTGGAATTCCAGAAAGGGGCCTCTCCGGCCACTGTGCGTGCGTACGGCACAGATCTCATGGAATTTGAACATTTTCTGAACGAGCAGGGCGCAACGCTCAACCAGCCGGACTCCGTGACCAAGCGTCATGTCCAGGCCTTTTCCGCCTCTCTGTTCCGGGCAGGCACTGCCCGCAGTTCCACAGCCCGCAAGCTGTCGGCGTTGCGTTCCCTGTTCCGTTATCTTCAGCGCGGAAGGCAGATTTCCGTCGACCCCTCCGCGGGGGTGCATAATCCTCGGCAAGAGCATCGTCACCCGGCCATGCTTAACGTGGATCAGATGTTTTCCCTGCTCTCCGACGCGCCGTCCGCGCATCCGCAGCAGCCCCCGCAAAATACCGGGGAGCTGTTGCGCCTGCGCGACAAGGCTCTGCTGGAACTGCTCTACGGTTCAGGGCTGCGCATATCCGAAGCGCTTGGCCTGAATGCGGAGGAATGCCCTCCGCTGGGGCGCCCCGGCGTGAGCATCCGGGTCATGGGCAAGGGGAGCAAGCACCGTCTGGCGTTGATCAGCGATACCTGCCGCGCGGCGCTGGCGGCCTGGCTTGAAGCGCGCCCCCGGCTCGCCGCGCGCGGGGAGCCGGCCCTGTTCGTGGGCAGACGCGGCGCACGTCTGAACCGGCGGCAGGCCGCGCGCATCGTGGAAGAACATTCAATGCTGGCCGGTATCGCCCAGCACGTTTCCCCGCATGAGTTACGTCATTCCTATGCCACCCATCTCCTGGAAGGCGGGGCGGATCTGCGCAGCGTACAGGAACTTCTGGGGCACAGCCGCATTTCCACAACGCAGCGCTACACGCATCTCAACCTTGATTCGCTGGCCCGCATCTACGATGCGGCGCACCCTTTTGCGGATCACGCAAACAATCAGCCAGCACCGGACATTCCCGACGTCACGGGCGGGGAAGCACCCGCTTCCCCGCCGGCAACGCGGCGCGGAAGGCCGAAAAAGAACACCTCATGACCGAAGCACACTCCGAGGAGCTGCGTTTTTCCGCCTGCGGGCGGGAATGGAGCCTGCGCCGGGCCAATCTGGAAGCCCTGTGGGAAGGTATGGACGACGAATCCGGGCCCCTGTGGAAAGACTGGCAGGCAGACGAACGCCTGCCCTACTGGGCGGAATTGTGGCCTTCTTCGCTGGCCCTGGCAGCATGGCTGGCCGAACAAAAGGCGGCGATCACCGGGCGGCGCTGTCTGGACATGGGCTGCGGGCTGGGCTTTTCCGCTCTGGTCGGGCGCTGGCTGGGCGCGGAAGTCATCGGCATGGACTACGACGCGGAAGCGCTGCGTTATGCCAAGGTCAACGCAACGCTCAACGCCATTGACGGCGTCGAATGGCAATGTATGGACTGGCGGGAGCCTGCGCTTCCGGAAAAAAGCATAGATATAATCTGGGCCGGGGATATCGTGTATGAACGGCGCTTCGCCGGGCCCGTCGCGGCGTTCATGGCCTATGCCCTGAAGCCCGATGGGCGAGCCTGGATCGCGGAACCGGGGCGAGCGGTCTTTGCCGGCCTGCCCGAAGCTCTGCCCAGGCATGGTCTTGTCTGCCGCAAACTCCGCACCACCCCCACCTGGCCGCTGAACAGGCAGGAAGTGCCCGTGCCTGTAAGCATTTGGGAAATCTTTCGGGATTGAGAGCAATTCACAAGACGTCGCGCTCCGGCGGCCCGCACTCCGAAACATGCTGTGAAGCGGCGGCCTGTCATCCTTCAGGCAATATCCGCACGGCCCGCCGCGGATTCGAGCAGTTCGGCGAACTCCGCCGCAGGCATGGGTTTTCCGAACACATAGCCCTGCACGACATCGCACCCCGCACGTTCCAGAAACTCCACCTGTTCCGGTGTCTCCACGCCTTCCGCAACCGTGCCCATCCGCAGCTCTCCGGCCAGATTCAGCATGTGCCGGACAACAGTTCTGGCCCGCTCGTCGTCCTGGGTAAAGCGGAAGAAGCCTCCATCCAGCTTAAGCGTATCCACCGGCAGATCCTTGAGCATATTAAGCGAGGAATACCCCGCGCCGAAGTCGTCAATGGAGCAGCGGAACCCGGCCTGCCTCAGCCGGCGCACCACAGAGTTGAACAGTTCAATGTTTTCGACCGATATGCTTTCCGTGAATTCCAGCTCCAGAAGACCGTCGGGAATGCCGTATTCCGTCTTCATGCGGATATACGTATCCACAAATTCCGGGGTATAAAACTGCACGCGCGACACATTGACGGAAAGGGGAAGCGGGCGCAGACCCGCGGCCATCCACTCCCGCAGCAGACGGCAGGAGGATTCCAGCATGTACCGGTCAATCCTTGTGATGAAACGGTTATTTTCAAACAGGGGGATAAATTCTCCCGGAGAAAGAAAAATGTCGTCGCGGTCTTTCCAGCGCACCAATGCCTCCCCTCCGGCGAGGCCCCGCGGGGCAAGGCTGTATTTGGGCTGAATATATATCAAAAACTCGCCGCCGGACAGGGCCTCCTCCATACGCGTCTCCAGGTGCTTTTCCCGCAGTATTTTGTCGCGCATGGCGTGATCGTAGAAATTCAGCGCGCGCCCTCTCCCGCCTTCGTACTTGACCGCCTTCAAGGCCATATTTGCCCTGTCAAACAGCGCATTGACATCCGGATCGGCATCACAGTCCTCCACACAGCAGATACCGACGCGCAGATCCTGCCGGTAGCTCAGCTCTCGAGACGCCAAAAACACCCTGACGGAGCGCGACAGCCCTGCACAATACGTTATCAGTTCTTCCCTGTCCCGGTAGGGGAGCAGCACCACAAAGCGATCCGCCATCCGGCGCGCGATGAGCGCCCCTTCCCTCCCGTTTCTTTTCAAAAATCGCGGGAACTCTTTCAGCAGGGCATCCCCTTCCGCATACCCCATGACATCATTGAATATCTTGAAGTTAAGCATGTCGATGGAAAGCATGGCATACCGGGGAGCGCCCGGGGCGCGCAGCAGCCTGTCGCCATCCTCTGTGAACTTTGAAAAATTCCGGATACCCGTCAGCCTGTCCGTATAGGCAAGATCGAATATTTGCTTCTGATAGGAATTGTTCATGCGTCGGTAAACCAGAAACACGGCCAGCACGCCGGCGATTCCCAGAAAACAGATGACCAGCGCCTCTCGAATCATGGCATTGGCTTCCCGCATAATTTCCGCGTTAGGCACGATGGACACCACACTCCAGCCGTCCATCCGGGGCATGGCCGCATAGCAGAAGACGTTTTTCTCCCCCTCACTGTTGCTGAAAACGGCAACGCCGCTCCTGCCGTTTTTCAGGGACTCACGGAACGACTGAACAAGTGCGGCATCGTTTTCTTTCTCGCTGATGATCTCAAACACATTGGAAAAAGTCTGGCTGCAGGAAGGATGGACGGGATGCATGGCAATATCGCCATTTTGCGCCACAATATAAGAAAAACCCGTATTATTGTAGAAGGAAAGAGTATATTCCATATACAGGCTTTCCATTTCGTTGCCCATAAACAGGACGGCGCCGCGCCCGTCGGAAAAGGTCACGGATGTATAGATGGTGAATGTCCTGCCCTCCAGGCCGCGACTTTGCCGGGGGAAAAGCAAGCCGCTTTTCCCGCGCAGGGCATCAACGCGTTCCCGTTCTTCCGGGGTCAGCATAACGGCCTGCCCGCTGTCCAGAAAACCGGAGCCATCCTCAAACACCAGAACAGACACACTGTTGGCGCGGGTGAGAAAGGTTTTCAGCTTGTCACGAATTCTGTCGGAATTTGAGGAGACACCATTGCCCAGGTCATACGCCAGCATGTTCAGCATCTCAAGTTCCTTGAGATAACCGCGTTGGAACAGGGTGGCACCGCGAGCCGTACTCTCCAGAATATTCTTGACGGAATTTTCCCACAGCAGATGCTCAACTTCCCGAATGAAATTGATCGATACCCCGCACATGGCGACAAACAGCAAGCCCGCAGCAAGGCTCAGCATGAGATTCCGCTTTTTCTGCGTCATTACCGCTTTTCCTCCCTTATATTTCCAGCCTGCCGAAGCTCAAGCGAAGCAACGGGACGCCTCCCCACAGGGCAGAAATGCTCGCAACAGGCGAAAAAGGCTTCCATGCCACAGTGAACTGCCATCCCTGACATTCTTTCACTGCTCACTAGCAGGGAAGGATGTTTCCTCTGAAAACCACAAAAAGTCAGAACAGTATGCGCACGCAGCAGCTTGGCGTCATCGGGCGTATTCCGCTTCCCGCAATGGCTGCCACGGGCAGCCTCCAGGCCCCTCCGCCAGATGCGGCCCCGCCCTGACCGGATCGCGCCTGGGAATGCGCTACGCAAAACAAGGGATGAAAAGCCGAGAGAGAGAGAGAGAGAGAGAGAGAGAGAGAGAGAGAGAACATTGGGCTTCTCGCCTTTATCGTGAATACGCTCTTTGGAGTATTTTGTGATTGAAAGCAGGTACCCGTCGCCCTCCTGCCCACAGTCGAACGACCCGGAGCATCCGCAATTCACTTGCGGATGCTCCAGACAGGGAGGGCGTCGCCACAGGCGCCGTATAAATGCTATTGCGCGGGCGCATCGTGTAGCTCAACACCTGCGCGCAGGCTCTGAGCTACACTGCCGTCACTGTCCGGCCCGGAAAAGATCTCCTCACTCGTCGCTTCCAGTGCCACGGGCAAAACTTCGTCCACATCCCGCACGAACACCAGCTTGAGTGACTTCAAAATTTCATCGGGCACTTCTTTGAGATCCCGCTCGTTATCCGCAGGCATAACCACGGTTTTCATTCCGGCCCGGCGCGCGGCGAGAAGTTTCTCCCGCAGACCGCCAATGGGCAGAACCCTGCCGCGCAGCGTGATTTCTCCGGTCATGGCCACATCGTTCCGCACCGGAATACCCAGCAGCGCGGATACCATAGAGGTTGCCAGCGTGATCCCGGCCGACGGGCCATCCTTGGGAGTGGCGCCTTCAGGCACGTGCACATGCAGGTCTATATCCTTGTGGAAATCCGGCTTGAGGCCGAAGCGCGTGGAACGCGATCGCACATAGGAAAATGCGGCCTGCGCCGACTCCTTCATCACGTCGCCAAGATGGCCGGTACTGGACACTTTGCCCGAACCGGGCATCACCGCGCTTTCGATATAAAGAATTTCTCCTCCCCGATCATTAAACGCCAATCCAGCTACCACGCCGACCAGAGAGGTGTTTTCACGCTCTTCAAAACGATACTTCTTCATTCCCAGGAAGGTATGCAGATTCTGTGTAGTGACATTGATCCCATTCATGACCGGAGCGGGCTTCTCCAGGTCTGCCGCTTCCGCCATGCGCATGGCGGCCTTGCGGCACAGCGCGGCAATCTGCCGCTCCAGAGAGCGTACGCCGGATTCCCGCGTATAAAAGCGGATAACGTCCATCAGCGCGTTCTCGGAAATACGCAGATTCTCGGGTTTCAAGCCGTGCATCTCCAGTTGGCGAGGCAGCAGGAAGTCCCGTGCGATGCGGATTTTCTCAATTTCCAGATAACTGGACAGTTGAATAATTTCCATGCGATCCATCAGCGGAGCGGGAATGCCTGCCAGGCTGTTGGCCGTGGTGATGAAAAAGACCTGGGAAAGGTCGTAGCCCATGTCAAGATAGTGATCATCAAAGGAGCTGTTCTGTTCGGGATCCAGCACTTCCAGCAGCGCGGAGGAAGGGTCGCCCCGAAAATCCGACGTCATCTTGTCTATTTCATCCAGGCAGAACAGGGGGTTGTTGTATTTGGCACGCTTCAGCGCGGAGATAATCTTGCCCGGCAACGCTCCCACATAGGTGCGCCGATGCCCGCGTATTTCAGCTTCATCACGCACGCCGCCCAACGACACACGCACGAACTCGCGCCCCGTGGCCTTTGCCACAGATTTGGCCAGAGACGTCTTGCCCACGCCCGGAGGGCCGACAAGGCAGAGGATCGGCCCCTTCAGTTTACCGGCCAGCTTCTGCACGGCCAGATATTCAAGAATGCGCTCCTTGGGCTTTTCCAGTCCGAAATGGCCGTCGTCCAACAAACTCTTGGCTTCCCGAATGCCTACCTCAATGGGTTTAAGCTCGTTCCAGGGGAGATCCAGCAGCCAGTCGATGTAATTGCGGGCCACGGTATATTCCGCTGAAGAAGGAGTCATCTGGCGCAGCTTGCGCACCTCGCGCAGAGCTTTTTCCCGCGCCTCCTCGGGCATATTCTTTTCCTTGAAGCGCAATTCCAGATCAGCGGCCTCGGCCTGCGGATCATCTTCCCGCCCCATTTCCTTGTGGATGGCTTTGATCTGCTCGTTGAGATAGTACTCGCGCTGGTTGCGTTCCATCTGCCCGCGCACGCGGTTTTTGATGGTCTTTTCCAGCGAGACGACGGAAAGCTCTCCGCTCAGGCTCTCGAACACCTTTTCCAGGCGCTTGTCGCCGTCCAGAATTTCAAGCACTTCCTGCTTGAGGGAATGTTCCAGCTTGAGCAGGCTCATCACGGCGTCGGCCAGACGGCCCGGCCCGCGCAGCCCGGAGAGGGAAGCCAGCTGTTCGGGATTGATTTTTTTGTTCAGTTTGCCGAACTCGTCCAATGCCTCATGTGTGGCCCGCACCAGTGCCTCGCGTTCAGGGTTCCCGCCTTCAAATTCCGGAAGAGCCTCAACCAGCAACCGGGGAGAGGCCTCGTCGCCAAAAGGTTCTTCTTCCGTGAGCGGATGCCAGGCCGCGCGATACAGCCCTTCAAACAGCACCTTGACGCTGCCGTCGGGCAGACGCAAAAGCTGAAGGATCTTGCTCACCACCCCCACGGAGTACAAATCGCCCGGCCCGGGCTTCTCCATGTCGGCTTCCTTCTGCGTCACCAAAAGAATATGCTTGTCGTAACGGGCCACAGCACTCTCTATGGCCTTGATTGAAGCTTCCCTTCCCACAAAAAGCGGGATGATGGCGTGCGGAAACATGACCACTTCGCGCAGCGACATGAGGGGCAATTCGCGCGGAGATTCTGGTGTGTCGCCAATAGTTCCGGTGAAAAGAGGCATACTTGTTCCTTGAAAATGTGGCGGCGGGCCGGGCAGGGCCCGGCCCGCGCTCAAGCTGTCTGAGCCTGTGGTTTGTGCGTGAGCAGGGGCTTTTCTCCCTTTTCAATGACGCCTCTGGTGATCACGCAGTCCTGCACGTCCTTCATGGTGGGCAGTTCGTACATGATATCGAGCATGATGCCTTCCAGGACGTTGCGCAAACCGCGCGCCCCGGTTTTGCGTTCAATGGCCTTGGCCGCCACAGCACGCAGGGCGTCCTTCTCAAAACGCAGCTTCACGCCGTCGAGGTCAAACAGTTTCTGATACTGCTTGACCAGGGCGTTCTTCGGTTCGGTGAGCACACGGATGAGGTCATCTTCTTCCAGTTCATCCACATGGGTGATCACCGGAATACGCCCCACAAACTCGGGGATGAGGCCGAACTGCACGAAATCGGTGGGAACCACCTGATCAAGCAGAACGGAAAGGCTCTGTTCCTTCTTCGCCGAGATGTTCGCGCCGAAGCCCATGGTATTGCCGCGCATGCGCTGTTCCACCATTTTCTCCAGTCCGATGAAGGCCCCGCCCACGATGAACAGAATATTGGAGGTATCCATACGGATGAATTCCTGCTGGGGGTGCTTGCGCCCGCCCTTGGGAGGAATATTGGCCTCCGTGCCTTCAATAATCTTCAAAAGCGCCTGCTGGACGCCCTCGCCCGACACGTCGCGGGTAATGGAGGGGCCATCGCCCTTGCGGGAAATCTTGTCGATTTCATCAATGTAGATGATACCGCGGCCGGCGGCTTCAAGATCATAGTCCGCATTCTGGAGCAGCTGCACCAGAATGTTTTCCACGTCTTCCCCCACATAACCCGCTTCAGTCAGCGTGGTGGCGTCGGCAATGGCAAACGGCACCTTGAGCACGCGGGCCAGCGTACGGGCCAACAGCGTTTTACCGCTGCCGGAAGGGCCCACCAGCAGCACGTTGCTTTTTTCCAGCTCCACGCCATCCAGCGCGCCCTTGTAGAACACGCGCTTGTAATGGTTGTGCACCGCGACGGACAGTACCTTCTTGGCCTGCTCCTGACCGATCACATAGGCGTCAAGGCGCTTTTTGATCTCCGGCGGCGTCAGCAGCGGGCCGTCTTCTCCGCCGGCCTCTTCCACATGCTGCCGAGATATGATGTCATTACAGCGGCCGATGCATTTATCGCAAATGCACACGCCGTTCTGCTCAATAAAATGTTCAACGTCAAACTCGGACTTTCCGCAGAAAGAACAGTACATGACGTCTTTGCGTTCGTTATCGCTCATGAATTACTCCCCGGCGCCGGCCCCGCCTTGCGCCATCTCGCGGCGGGACACAAAAATCTTGTCGATAATGCCGTATTCCAGCGCCTCTTCGGCTGTCATGAAGTAATCACGTTCTGTGTCGGCGGCAACCTTGTCCAGCGGCTTGCCGGTGTTTTTGGCCAGCATTTCGTTCAAGGACGCCTTCATGCGCAGCACTTCGCGGGCATGGATGTCGATATCCGTAACCTGCCCCTGATACCCGCCGGAAGGCTGATGGATCATGATCCGGCTGTGCGGCAGGGCATAGCGCATGCCTTTAGCCCCCCCGGCCAGCAGAAAGGCGCCCATGCTCGCGGCCTGCCCGATGCAGATCGTGGCCACGGGTGCGGCAATGAATTGCATGGTGTCGTAAATCGCCATGCCCGCCGTCACCGAACCGCCGGGGCTGTTGATGTACAGGCTGATTTCCTTTTCCGGATCCTGCGATTCCAGAAAGAGCAGCTGGGCACAGATCAGGGACGCCGTGTGATCATTGACTTCCTCGCCCAGCAGGACAATGCGGTCCTTGAGCAGGCGGGAATAAATATCATAAGCGCGCTCGGTGCGGCCTGTGGTTTCTATGACTGTGGGGATGACCATCTGTTTTCTCCTTCGGGCTGCTGATGCCCGTTCCCGCCGCGCGGGGCTGTCCACTCCGGTTCCTCCGCCTGCTCCCGCTTTAAATACGCGCGCAGGGGTCGCCCCCTGCCGGAACCGCGCCGACTCTCCCGGCACAGGATAAAACGCGCCGAAGCCGGACGGCTCCGGCGCGTCGTGATGTTTCTTTTTCGTGAGGAGGCTTTACCTCCCCTCCCTCCAGCAGAGCATCATGACCCTGCGCTCCCATGTATTTCAAAGGGAGCGAGGCACATCCTTCCCGATGGAGTGCGAACATATTTCCATCCGCCTATTCGGCGGCCGGTTCTTCCTTCGCCTCTTCGGGCTTCGCTTCAGGCTTCAACTCCGTCAACGGCTTACCGACCCGCTCCATGACGTCCCCTCCGGGGACGCGCCGCCTGAAACGCCTTCGGCCTTTCGGCGGAAAGGCACGGGAACCGCTCGCTTAACGGCGGGGCTGAGCCCCGACCTGCTCGCGTTTCCCGCGGCCGCCTATTCGGCGGCCGGTTCTTCCTTCGCCTCTTCGGGCTTCGCTTCAGGCTTCAACTCCGTCAACGGCTTACCATCTGTGCCAAGCACAGTCTTTTTGGCCTTGCCGTACATGAGGTCAAGCGCCTTGGCGGCGAGGATGCGCCCCTGAAGGTCGTAGGCCATGCCGTTCTGCCACAAGGTTTCACGCAGTTTGCGGAAATCCTGACGGCTTTCCTGCGCCATCTGGTAAATCTGGCGATCCACCTCCATGTCGCTGACCTGAATTCCTTCACGCTGACCGAGAGCCATAAGGAACGCCTGGGCCTTGGCCTGCATGCGGGCCTCCACCATGCCTTCTTCCTTCATGCCCTCCAACGCTCCGGCGGCGGCCTTCTGATCCATGCCCTTGCGCACCATGTCGTTATGGGCAGCGGCGAGATATTCATTGAGGTAGAGGTTCACCAGCGTTTCAGGCAAGGGGAAGTCCTGACTGTCCAGCAGGCTTTCCAGAAGCTTTTGCTGAGCGGCGGAACGCACCGTGCGAACCTTGTTGTTCGCAGCCTGTTCGGCAATGGCCTTGCGCAAGGTTCCGGCATCGGAGAAGCCCGCCTTCTTGGCAACTTCATCGTCCAGCTCGGGCAGAACTTCACGGCTGATCTTGTGCAGCTTGCATTTGATGGTGATGGTCTTGCCGCGCAGTTCCTCCACCGGGAAAATGTCCGGGCAGACCATGGGAGCCTCGCCCTCTTCTCCGGCGTGCAGGGTACGAATGAGCGCATCAAGTTCGCTCATCTTTTCCCCTTCCCTGGGCGCGTTAATCTGCATCAGATAATTTTCGGCCTTCATGCCGTCCACATTCTTGCCCTCAAACTCGCCGTCAATGTCGACCAGAACCACATCTGCATCCTGAGGCAGACGATTTTCCGTCACATCTTCCAGATGCGCCATGGAACGGAGCACCCGGCTGGTGATTTCATCCAGCTCGGCGGGCAGCACTTCGGCGTTTTCCACGTCAACTTCCAGAGCGGAAAGATCTTCCGGCAGCTTGATGTCGTCGGACAGCACTTCAAAGCTGAATCCAAAGGAGAAATCCTTGCCGCGCGCAGCCTGGGAGCCTTCCCCCTCAAACTGGATGCGGGACATGGGGTGCAGCTTTTCCTTGTCCAGAATCTCCGCAATGGCTTCGTTCACCAGCGTGTCGGTGGCCCGGGCGTAAATCTCGTTGCCAAAGCGCTTTTCCAGCACCTTGGCGGGCACCTTGCCCTTGCGGAAACCGGGCAGGATCAGATCGGCGCCGAAACGGCGTACTGCCTTGTCAATGGCGCGATCCACATCCGCAGCAGGCACGGAAACCGTAATTTTGCGCTGGACGGGAGAAACTGTTTCTACGCTGTGTTCCATAACTGGGATAACTCCTTTATTCACCCCAGGACGACAACGCCCCGGAAAGTCTTCTGATTGTGGTGCGAAAGGAGAGACTCGAACTCTCACGGAATACTCCGCCGGATCCTAAATCCGGTGCGTCTACCATTCCGCCACTCTCGCGTTTTATGCCTTGCAGGCAATCAAACCCGTTTTATTAACACAGCACGCCGCGCCGCGCAAGTGAGGAGGAGAGGGCTGAAACTGTCCGGTTCCAGCCTTTGCGGGGAGGCCGTTTCTCCATAAGCGGAAGGCTCTGTTCCAGAATAGTGTTGAAACTATCCTTGACCGCGGGAGGCGCAGATGTTGCCGCCTGTGCCGGAGCAAAACCATACGCGCCGCGCCGCGCTATCAACACGCTTCTGTGACAGAGCCAGGCGGAATTGCCGCGTGAAAAAAACAGCTCCGTGGAACGAAATTTGGATTGCCACAGACAGCTTATTCCGCTCCCTTGGCCCGCAGGCTGACCACGCACTCCACGTGCGGCGTTTGCGGGAACATGTCCACAGGGCGCACGGCGAGGATTTCATATGCCGCCGCATCCCCGGTCGTCAGCCGCGCCAGATCGCGCGCCAATGTGGCCGGATTGCAGGAAACCAGCACCAGACAACCGGGGCGGGCGCGCAGGATGGCCTGTGTGGTTTTTTCATCCATGCCCGCGCGGGGCGGATCACAGACCAGCAGCTCAGGCGGCCCGAAGCGGCGGAAGTATTCACCCAGGCGCGCGGCGTCAGCGCATTCAAAACGGGCCTGTGGAAAGGCGCCGGCATTTTGCCGCGCCAGTCTCACCGCCGGAGCGACGTTTTCCAGCCCCAGCACATGCTCAAAATAGGGGGCCATGGTCAGGGCCAGGCCGCCCACGCCGGAATAAATATCCCAGCAGGAAGGCAGTTTGCCCGCACCTGTTTTCCACTGTTTGCCGGGCATGCGATTCGCCGCGCCTTCAAGTGCCTCCAGCGCCATGTTCAGGGCTTCGCCATACAGCTTTGAAGCCGTAGGCCCGTTGACCTGAAAAAAGGATGCGTGGCCGAGCCGAAGCCGAAGAGGCTCATTATGTCCGCCCGGCGTACGGGGCAAATCCAATATTTCTGTTAACTCTGTCCGCCCTGTGCTGAAGGGCGTGCTTTCCCCGTAGGCCACATCGCTTTTCGCCTGACGTACGCTGTGTGCGAAGCCGTCAACCATGCCGGACGCGACAAGTTCTTCGCCCAGGCTGCGGATACATGCAGTATCGCATTCTTTGACGGGCGCGGTGATCAGTTCCGCCAGCAGCGCACCGCCCGCCTCGCGCAATACGGCGTGGCGCAACAGGCCGTTCTGTCCGTCCCAGGCGCTCAGGCCGGAATGCTGTGCCGCCTCCCGCAGGGCGCAAAAGGCGGCCATCATACGCGGGGAAGCCAGCAGACAGGAAGAAGTTTCCACCACTTCGCGGGAATTGCGGCGACGCAATCCCAGGAGGGGATGGCCTTTCACGCCGGGAGCGAAGGCAAATTCCATTTTGTTGCGGCATCCCCACTCCGCAGAGGAAGGAATGATGGGCCGCAGAATATGGGGGGAAAGCCGCAGTTTGCCGATACGAACAAGAGCATCCATGAGCAGGCGCTCTTTCCAGGCAAGTTGCCCGGTATAGGGCAAAGCCTGCCAGGGGCAGCCGCCGCAATCCTCCGCATGGGGGCAGGGGGCGGGGCGTTCTCCGCCCATATTGCCTGGAACCGGAGCGAGCACGCGCACAAGTTCCGCTTCAAGCATGCGTTTGCCGCCTCCCGCGCGTTGCGGAGCGACGCGGGCCAGTATGCGCTGGCCGGGCAAACCTCCGCGCACGAAAACGACAGGTTCCCCCTCCCGACGGGCCACGCAACGTCCGTCGTGGGCAAAGCCGGTCAGAACGAGTTCAAGATCGGTTGTGGTGCCGTGGTGTGGACAGGATATGGTTGAAGCGTCGCGCATGGCGTCTCCCGGTTTTTTATGAATGCTCTCTTTCAAATTTGAGCTGAACGCCCCCTGAACCGCCGGAGGCGCGCCGTGGTACGCCTGGAACGACGCCGGCCGTGGATGCACGCTGCCTTATCTGTGCTGTCGCCATTCGCAAGGCTCCTTCTTCGCCTGACGACTGCCGCTCGCCCGTGCGGAACACGGGCTGCCTTGCGGCAACGGATCTTGCCGCCCGTGCCGTATTAAATATATGTCACGCACAGCGCCATCAACACGGTTCTCCAACAGAGCCAATCCAGATACAGCCTTTATCTTTATGGCGTGTCACCTGTATAACCGGAAAAAGCTCGCCTGTCAGGCCGAGAGCTGATGATTTCCTCCCTCGCTTGACTTTTTCAACCCTGCCGGGGCATACTGAAAAAGTGCTTTTATGCCGCACCGCGGACGCGGCGGGTACAAGTCTTAAGCCAAGGAGCGCGCGCCATGTTTTCCCATCTTGTTGAAAGTGCCATGCATTCCACCCCGCAGGGATTTGTGGGCGTGGGCCTGATTTTCGTCTATTTTGTCATCATGATGTGCGCCATTGTGTACCGCATCAAAAAGGGCGACCACATGCAGCACTAGCCCTCCGCAACATGACATGTTTCGGAGGACAAGCCGTCAGATGCAAACCGGGCGCGGCGGCAAGGCCGGGTTTGCTCGCCGAAGCCACGCTTTCGGCAAAGCGAGCCTGGCATTGAATACGATGCAGACTCAAGTAGAATCGTGTTGATGGTGCTTGCGTGACGTGTGGCTTTGCTCTGGTATGAGCGGCAACGTTCGTTGCCTCAAGGTAGTATTGTATCCACGGCCGGTTCGTTTGCGACTTCGTGCGGTCAAGGATATTTCCACCACTTTAGCCTATGCGGGAGATACGGTATGTTTCGTCCCCACGGTCTGGTTTCAGGCTGTGGGGATTTTTACTGCTTTTTACCGGTGCAATACGAAATACGCCCAGCCGCGCCATGAGTGCGGCAAAAGCGTTATGAGCCTGTTCGACTGCAAGCCGGGAAGCCGCGTCATCGATCTCGGCTGTGGCAGCGGAGTGCTCACAACAACGTTCGCGGAACGCGGTTTTTCCGTACTTGGTGGAGAGCCTTCTGACGCCATGTTGGAACGGGCGGCATGACTTTCCGGAACTTCAATCCTGTTCTGCAACAGATCACCTTTGAATATCGTGCTCCGGTGTTTGAGCGATAATTCCCCATACTTTCTGAGCTATCAGGCAAAAATTGATTTCCGGGGCAGATGTGGCGTGTTCAATTGACAAAATGCCATGTTCCGGGGGATTATCGGGGAGAAGTCCCTCTTTGCCCGGCGGCTTGCAAACTGCCGCTTTCAGGGAATGGACTGCATTCCTGCGGCGTGCCTTCCCTGAAGGGTGAGGCTTCAAACCACAAAGGAATTTTTGATGAAGTACCTCATTCTTGAAGATTTTTCCGGTCAGCCGGTGTGTTTTCTCTTTCCCCGGCGTGTCGATCATGGGGATATGCGCGATCAGTTGCCCTACGGCAAAGTCATCTCCGCAGGTTACACCGAACTGCAAGACGGCCGTTTCGTCTGCACCGGCGGCTCGCAGGAACTGAACGCTCAGGCCCGCCCCGACGAGGACCCGGCCCTGCTGGCGGAATCGCTGCGCCACCGCAATACCTGATCACTTCCTGCCATGACAGGTTTCTGCGCTGCGCAACGCCTCCCTTCCGTGCTGATCACCGGTGCGGGAAGCGGCTGCGGCAAGACCACCGTTTCACTTGCGCTGATGGCTGCATGCCGAAAACGAGGGCTTTCCGTCCATCCGTTCAAGACCGGCCCGGATTTCATCGATCCAGGCTGGCATACTGCCGCATGCGGTGTCGCCTCCCTCAATCTCGACCCCTGGATGCAGAGCTGGAAGGAGTTTCCCGAGAACGCCGCGCACCAGCTTTTTCTCCATCCCCGGCCCCTCGCCGAAACCGGCGCTGTGCATTCCGCCCCCGACATTGCCGTCATTGAGGGCGCGATGGGGTTGTACGACGGGCTTCCGGGCGTTGCAGCCTCCGCTGCGGATGTGGCCCTTGCACTTCATATCCCCCTGCTGCTGGTTATCAATGTACGGGGCATGTCCGCCAGCGCCGCCGCCGTGGCCAGAGGGCTGGCCGGCCTGCGCCCCGGCCTCTCTGTAGCCGGCGCTCTTTGTGTCATGTCCGGGAGCGAACGGCACGAGGCTTTTCTGCGCTCAGCTTTTGCCGAATTCTGTCCGGATATTCCCCTGTTCGGGGTACTGCCCCGTATGGAAAACATCGCCCTGCCTTCGCGTCATCTTGGCCTGACCCAGGCCGCAGAATTTTGTCAACATGCCGAAGACGCAAGTTTTTTTGCCAGATTGGCGGATCTGGCTGAAACCCACATCGACCTCGATGCCCTGCTGACCCGCCTGCGCGACCTTGCGCCGTCTTTTCCTCCTTCCGGGAATACGTTTTTTTCTTCCCGGACAACACAGGCCGATGCAATGGAGGAACGTGGAAAACCGGTGCGCATCGCCCTTGCGCGTGACGAAGCGTTCAGTTTCTGGTATCCGGAAAACACCACTTTGCTGGAAAAGGCAGGCGCGGAACTTGTTCCCTTCTCTCCGGTGCATGATGCGGGGCTTCCCCCCGATTCGCATGGTCTTATTCTGCCGGGCGGTTATCCCGAACTGCATGCCGAACGTCTTTCCGCCAACGCTTCCATGCGCGAAGCGATCCGCCTTTTTGCCGAAGATCACACGGTTTACGGTGAATGCGGCGGCTTTCTCTATCTCATGACCGGACTGGAAAAAGACGGAAAAACCTTTCCTCTGTGTAACTGCCTGCCGTTACGCGCCCGTATGGAGTCCCGCCACGCCGCCTTGGGCTACCGGGAAGCACAGGGGCTGTCCGGCCCCTGGAAAAATCTGACGGTGCGGGGACACGAATTTCACTATTCACGCGTACTCGAAAAATCTGCCGAGATTCCACCTCTCTGGGAACTGCGCATTCCTTCCGCATCCTCCTTGTCCGGCACATGCCGGGAGTGTGAAGGAGCGTCTCTCGGATATGTCTCGGGTTCCTATGTCCATCTGTCACTGCTTTCCCACCCTGATGCCGCGCGGAGCTTTGTCTCCTGCTGCCGCCCCTGAAAAGGATATGCCATGCCCAGCCCTGCCAGTCCGCTTTCCCCCGATGCTCAACAGGCCGCCGCACTGATTCCGCCGGACGATATTGAAGCGCGTTCTTTCGCCATTATTGACGGAGAAATTCCGGAACCGCGTCCCTTTACCGGCTACGCCTGGGAAGTTGCCCGGCGTCTGGTGCACACCAGCGGCGATATTTCCCTTCCCGGCGATCTCTATCTGCCGGATGAGTCCGTATGCGGCGGCGTGCAAGCCCTGCGGCGCGGCTGCGCCATTTTCACCGATACCCGCATGGCCTGTTCCGGCATTCCCGCCCGGCGGCTTGCCCCCCTGAACAGTTCCGTGCAATGCCTGCTCGACCTGCCCGGCGTAGCGGACAGGGCTCGAACCGACAACATTACGCGCGCCCGCGCCGCCATGCTTCTGGCCGGAAACGCTCTTTCCGGCAGTATTGTCGCCATTGGCAATGCCCCTACCGCATTGCTCACCCTGCTGCAATTACTGGGCGAGGGCCTGCCAGAACCAGCCCTGATCATCGGCATGCCCGTGGGCTTTGTGAACGCCGCCGAATCCAAGGAACTGCTGGTGCGCAGCGGACGCCCCTGCCTCGTGCTGCGCGGACGCAAGGGAGGCTCCCCGCTCGCCGCCGCGACGGTCAACGCCCTGGCCGTTATTGCGGGGCGCAGGCCTGTCGCGGCGACATAACCACGTTCGCTTCGCCGAAATCAAGCTTTCGGCGAAGCGAACGTGACGTTAAATGCAAGACATTCAACGTTGTATGCCTCTAGCAGGCACGAAGGGGGATTTCAAACGAACTTACCCCGCCAGATGCCGCAGGCCACGCAGGGCGCTGTTCAGCAAGGGCCGCAATTCGTCTCCTTTTATCAGCCACATCACTCCAAGGGCGACGGCAAGAAAGACATACTCCCCAAGGCTCCCGGTACGGCAGAGGTTGAGGGAAAAGCGCGGCGTCCGGGAAAACGGCATCAGCGGAACGCCCGAAGGCGTACACATATCCAGCAGAACATGCGCCATGCCTCCCAGCCCAAGCCCGGCCATCAGCACGGGCAGTTCCGTCAGGCCGGGAACCAGACGGGCCAGCCCGGGCGCGGCAAACGCGGCGATCCAGATCGCCAGCCACCAGCCCAGCCAGTGCGTCGTCCGGCGGTGAATAGCATAAAATGCCTTGCGTTCATTGGGGAACAGTCCGGCAACCTTCTGATCGATGACGTCCGGGGCGATGCTTCCCAACCATGCCGCGCCCACGGCCAAAGGAGGCAAGCCGGCCAACACCGCGGCCCCTGCCCCCACAATCTGATGCGTGACCCACTTCATGCGCTTTCTGTCTCCCCCCCGCGCACACGACGCGCTTGTTCCTGAGCACGGGCCTGCCATGCGGCCGCCGCCAGATCCGCGGACACTAGCGCGCGCCCGAAGGGCCACAGACAAGCTCCGCCCGTTTGACATGTTGTCAGGCAAAGGGCAAACCAATGACGGCCATGACACAGGCCGCCGGCGAAACCAGATGCCCGATGGCCAGCCGGATAATATGGCCCACGATGCCAAAGGCCGCGATACCGAATCATCCTGCCCGGTCAGCGTATCGCGCCGGACAAGATTATGCGCTCCCGGCCTCCGCACAACGAATTGCCAAGCCTTTTCCGGCAGTATAGAAAAAAACATTCCACCAAACAAGCAACCGGGCGCAAGCCCGTCAGTGGACTCCATGCGCATACTGTTCTGCACCCACGATATCGACAGCGGAGGATCGGGCCGCAGCCTGTCCATACTTCTGGAACATCTGGCGAAACGTCACACTGTTTCCCTGCTGTCCCTCATCCCTCCCTCTCCCGACAAAGCTCGCGCAGCCCGCTACCGTGAATTGGGCATCCCCCTTTCGGTTTTCCCCTGGGGCTGGCTCCCTGTGGACTTTGTCGGCTGCCCCGTCGATGCGGCCGCGCAAAAAAAACGCAGCGCACAGTTGCGCGACTTCATCCCTCAAGTCAAGCGCCTGAGCGAAAGTGCGGACGCAATATGCTTCAACGGGTATCCTTCTGCCAGTTTGGCGAGTGTTTTCCCCTCTTCCGTGCCCAAATATCTTATCGCCAGGGAGGTTCTTCAGGAGGAATCCCCCGGCTTTCCCTCGGTGGCCGCCTTTCTGCGCTCGCGGATCAGCCGTGCCATTGCCATCGGCCCGGTGGAGGCAGACCAGCTTGAACGGATGGGCGTCCCCTGTTCCCTTGTCTTTAATACCGGTTCAACCACGCCGGAATTTACGCCCCTCCCCCCTCTTTCACCGTTGCGCTTTGGAGCCTTCGGGCAATTTGTGCCCTGTAAGGGCATGGATACCCTGGCTCTGGCAACGGAAATTGCCGCTCCGGAACTGCGCAGGCACAACGCAACTGTTTACGTTTTCGGCGGCACGGGCAATCCTGCTCTCTCACCGCTGGAAGAGCCGGTGCGCAATTTTCTATGCCAAAAAAATCTGGAAGACGTGATGCGTCTGGAAGGCTGGACCAATAACGTGGAAACGCACATGAAAACCATGCATTGCATCGTGCGCCCCGACGCCACGGGGTCCCCCTGGGGAAGAGACATTATCGAAGCCATGAGCCTGGGGCGTCCGGTTCTGGCTACCGGCAGCGAAAATGTCTTCATTCGTGAAGGCCATACCGGCTGGCTGGTTGCCCCCGGAGACGCGCAAGCACTCGCGCGGGCGCTTGCCGGGCTGGCGCGCGCCCCTTCATTGCTGGGCCGGATGGCGAAGAATGCTTTCGACTTTGCACGGGAAAATTTTGACCCGGAAACAAATGCGGAGCGGATTGAAAGAATTCTGGCAGGAGGGTAGCGCAGCTTCACGAAGGACGGTTCTATGACAGAGCCTTACTGAGTTCGTATTGAAAATATTCAGCTGGTAGTGACTTCTTGTGCTTGGCCGAGATGATGGTTATGTTCAAATCATGAAAAAGAAGCTGCTTTCCCCTGTCAACGACCATGTTTTCAAGCGAGTGTTCGGCAAGC
>CAJTSU010000048.1 GCA_910579055.1 uncultured Mailhella sp.
TCAGGCCTGTTTTGCGCAAGCAGGATGTGTTTAAATATAAAATAGATGATCAGTATCTCAGTTCTTTTTGTTGTCCGCCAGTAATGTTTCCATGTATTTTTGCGCCGCGTCGCGAGTCCAGGCTGCGTCGTCGTACAAAGGAGCTTGCGTGTTGATGGAGCTGGCGCAAATGAACACGATATGCCCACGTACCAACAGCATAATGGTGGTCAGGCTGGTAACCATGCGATCGTCGGCAATGGTGGAGTCATGTCCGGGCATGAGAGAGTAGGCCAGTTGATATTGGAAAAGGTGCAGGTTTTCCGTAATGCGTGAATCAAGCAAAACGTTTCGGCCATTCCGTGCGGCTTGAAGAAGTGTGTCTTCAAGGGCAAGGCTGTCGCGTAGCGTGGGGGGAGATACCTTGTCGAAACTGAGAAAACCTTCTTCCAGAACGCGCCCGAGCAGGGAGGCGCTTTCCTTGTCAAAAGGTGTTCCCTCCGGATTTTTTATCGTATAGACGGCAAGTTGCCGGGTAAGCGCGTGGCGTTTGCCTTCGTTATAAAAGTGTGCCTGGTTTTCCGGAAGAAAAAGCCGGAGCAGTGTGGCGCGCTCCCCCAGCTGATCGGCATTTTCTGCGAACAGTGTGCCGTTTTTTTTGTCGATTTCCACAAAGTCGGAGGGTGTTCGCAGGGTCAGGGGAGGGAGGGACGCGGGAACGTCCCCTGCGGGGACGGGTTTTGTCTGCGCTGCACAGGCGGGAAGAAGCAGGCCGCCAGGCCGTAAGGCGAGCGCGAGAAGCAACACGGTCAGCAGGGGAATCAAAGCCCAAAACGCCGGGAAGTTTCGCAGAACCTCCCGGCGGGAATTGCGGCACTTTTTTCGCATTGCCTTCAGCTTCACTTGAGCGTCAAGGCTTTCATGGCTTCAAGCCCGGCATGCAGACCGGCTTCAAAACAGGCCAGATTTTTCGCCACGAAGGCTTCCCTGGTGCCTGCGGCAATGGCCTTTTTCTGATCTTCCGGCCGGATGGGCATCATGCCGGAAGCGTAGAGCGCACCCAGCATGACCATGTTCAGGCCGAGGGCATTGCCTTGAGACAGAGCGATTTCACGTCCGTCAAACGCCAGCACCTTGTCGCATTTGGCGTTCAAATAGGACAGCAGTTCGGGAACGGGCGGATAAGTCTTGTCATCCCCGGAAGGAGAGAAGGGTTTGAGAGGAGCGGTAGAGGTGATGATCAGACTGTCCTTGCGAACCTTGTTCAGCGCGCGTACCGCCTCCAGCGGTTCAAATGCCAGCAGAATGTCGGCGCAGCCGTCCGCGATGGTAGGGCTGAGCGCGCCTCCGAGCACGGCGGTGGACTCCACTACACCGCCGCGCTGAGCCATGCCGTGAGTTTCACTCAGAACAACGGGCACACCCGCTTCCAGAGCGGCCTCTCCCACGAGTTTGGAGGCCAGCACGTTGCCCTGGCCTCCGACGCCCATAACATATATTTTCAAGATGTTCATCAATGGTTCCTTTCTCTATTTCATCGGGCGGATCGCCTGCCGGGGGCAAACCTGCACGCATACGGCGCAGCCGGAACACTGGGTGGGGTCAATGGCGATGCGTTCACCTTCGGGCTGGAAGGCCGGGCAGCCATATTCCTTGATGCAGGTTCGGCAGTGGTCGCATTTTTCCTGATCCACGGCGAAAACCGGACGCTTTTTGCCGTCGCCCTGACGCTTGTGGTGCAGAGGGCAGGGCTCACGGGCGATGATGACGGAAAGTCCATCATAATCCAGCGCTTCGCGCACCGCTGCTTCCATCTTTTTGAGATGGGACGGCTTGACCACCTGAACGTGCTGTACCCCCAGCGCCCGGACCACCGCTTCGGCGTCAATAGGTGTGAGCCGGGCCATGGCGGCGCGTTCATCGCCTTCCGGATCAATGGCGAAGGAAGGCTGGTGTCCGGTCATGGCTGTCACCTGGTTGTCAAGGATAACCAGAGTATACTTGTGGCCGTTATAAACGGCATTGGCCAGGCCGGTCATGCCGGAATGGAAAAAGGTACTGTCTCCGATGAACGACAGAATTTTCTGGCCGGTATGTTCCGTGGCCTGATCCAGGCCACAAGGCAGGGAAGCAGAGGCTCCCATGCACAGAATGGTGTCGGCCATGCGCAGGGGCGCGCCGAAGCCGAGGGAATAGCAGCCGATATCGTTGGGGAAAAGCATATCGTATCCGGCGGAAGCCTTTTTGGCCGCGTAGTAGGACGCGCGGTGAGGACAGCCGGGGCAAAGGTTGGGCGGGCGAACCGGAAGTTTGGGACGATCCGCGAGATCGGGGCACTCCGCGGGTTCCCATGCTGCGCCGAAGAAAACGGCCACAGCTTCGCGCACCATTTCGGAATCATACTCATACAGTCTGGAAAGCCCGGCGATGCCCTTGCCGCCGATTTCCACCGTCACGCCGTTTTTCTGGGCCAGAGCGCGCAGGAAGTTTTCCATGAACGGTTCCAGTTCTTCGACAACCAAAACCTTTTGCTTGCCGCGCAGGAAGGTCAGCAGAGCTTCGTCGGGTTCAGGGTAGCTCAGGCCTGCGCGGAAAACGGCGACCTGATTGTCCAGTCCGAGGGACGTCACCGCATCCAGGGCATAGGCATACCCGATGCTCCCGGCCACAATGCCGAAGGGGGCGTTTTCCGGGCCGCGCACGAAATTGAAGGGAGAGGCGTTACTGATAACCCGCGCCTTGTCCAGACGCTCCAGAAGTTCCCTGTGCATGCGAATGGCGTTGACCGGCAGGGTGACTCTGGCATGATCCTTTTCCACATGAACCGGTTTGGGCGGTTCGGCAATTTCGCCGAATTCGACCACGCCGCGCAAGTGCGCCACACGGGTGGTGGAGCGCACCATGACGGGCATGCCCAGCTCGTGTGAGAGCCGGAACGCCGCGACGGTCATGTCCTTCATTTCCTGCGCGGAAGAGGGCTCAAACAGGGGCAGCCCGAACAGGCGGCAATAATGGCGGTTATCCTGTTCGTTCTGGCTGGAAAAAAGGCTCGGGTCGTCGGCGTTGTAAATGACCAGCGCGCCCTTGACGCCGATATAACTCAGCGTGCCGAGCGGGTCAGCCGCGACGTTGAGGCCGACATGCTTCATGGAACTCAGGCTGTACAGCCCAGCCATGGCTGCACCCGCCGCCGCCTCTACGGAGACTTTTTCATTTGCGCCGAATTCCATGCGGAACGGCGCTTTGGCCTGGAGCTTGAAAAGCAGCGTGCCCACTTCGGACGACGGCGTGCCGGGGTAGGAGCAGGCGAAATTGAGGCCCGCTTCATAGGCCCCTCGCACCAGAGCTTCATTGCCCATGAGAAGGGCTTTTCTGCCCGGCGCGTTTTCCAGCAGTTTGCTCATGTCGTTATCCTTGTCAGAGTCGGAGAAGGCCCGCGCCGGACGGCGCGGATGCCGTTGAGAATAAGTTATCATCCCTCAAGTGCGCCTTTGTGTCCAGCCCCCGGCTTTAACCGGATTCACGCAGAAACGGGCAAGGTTTCGGCGCGGATGATGCGCCCGTCCCGCATAACGGCACGATGCGTCAGGCCGGGAAGAATATCGTCCTCGCGGTGGCTGATCAGAATAATCTGTGTGCCGCCCCGCATCAGCAGCGCGATCAGCTCCATCATGTTGCGCCGGGACGTGGCGTCGAGGCCGGAAAAGGGCTCATCAAGAAGCAGAAGGGCGGGAGCCCCGGCCAGAGCGCGGGCCAGCAGTACGCGTCTGCCCTGCCCGGTGGAAAGGGAGCGGAAGCGGCGTTCCGCCAGATTGTTCATGCCGGTCAGGCGCAAACAGCGCATGGCCTCTGCCCGTTCATGTTCCGAAAACTCCCGGTGGATGCCGATGCTGCCGTCCAGGCCGCTGAGGACAACCTGAAGCACATTGTCATCATGACTGTAGAGCGCCTGGAGGCGATCTGAAACAAGGCTGATATGGCGCTGCACGTCGGAAAGCAGTGTGAGTTCGCGCGGGCCTTCGCTTGCTCCGACAAGCTTGCGGCGCAGGCTTCCCCCTGCGGCGATCAATTCTTCGCCCATGAGCGCGCGCAGCAGCGTGGATTTGCCCGCGCCGTTCCCCCCGGCAAGCAGCCATTGCTGGCCCGGTTCCACTGACCAGTTTATGCTGTGCAGCACTTCCTGCCGGTCAATGAAGACCGTGGCGTTATGGAATGCAAAGGAGACGCCGCGCGCGGCGTCTCCTCCGGCGCAAGGGGAAAGAAGAGAGGAAGAGAACTCGAAAAACTCATTGGCCGGGCCTTCAGGGGGCAGGCAGTCTGAAACATCCCGATCACACAGTTCAATGAGTCTGCCCGCGTCCATCCTGCCAATGAGGCGGCAGAAATCCGGCACTTCGCCGTCGTGGCCGATCCGGTGACTGGTGAATACAACGGTGGGGGCATCCGGGGCTGTGACCACAGTGTCCAGGGCACGGAAAAAGGCTTCCCTTGCCCTTTTGTCCAGGCCGTCGGCGGCTTCGTCCAAAAGGAGAACCATGGGACGCCGGATCAGTGCCCGGGCCAGCAGAAGCAGGCGCAGCTGTCCCTGCGAAAGGGTGGAGGCGTCTTTGCCCAGCAGCTCCGGCGCGCCCAGTTCACGAACCAGAGAACCCGCCGCCTCGCACTCTTCCGCCGTGGCGTCTCCATAAAGCATATAGCCGTCATGCAGACCGGACAGGACGACTTCTTCTCCTGAAACGTGCCAGCCTTGGCGCATATACATCTCTTGCAGAGCCGGGGAAACGACGGCGCACATCGCGCGCCCGGTGAGCGGAGTAGTGTCGGCCAGAGGCTTTCCCTGTTCATCGCGAACGCGCGGATCAAACCAGATGACTTCTCCACCGCCGCGCTGATCAGGCCAGGATTCACCGCGCAGGATTCTGAGCAATGTCGACTTGCCCGAACCGTTAGGACCGAGCAGGGCCATATGGCGCCCGGGAAACAGGTTGAAATCAACATGATCGAGAGCGCGGACACCCTGTAGGGTAACTGTGACCTGGCGGAGACTGACAAGCGGTGTGGACATGACGGAAAAATGCAGAGTGCGGGAAAAATGGTGAATTTTGAATGGAGTATCCGGTGAGGAATAAACGGGAGCATTTTGCGATTGAACGTATCTGCCAACCTGATTCTGTGTTTCGGCCCTCAGGTTTCACGCTTCCTCCGTTAGAGAGCAGAGATAAATCTCCCCCTGCTTGACTCCGTAGAGCATGTTGCCGCTGCAATGCTCTAGAAAGGGAGGGAACGTATCTCGCGGGAACCGTTTTCTCTGCGGTGGAAGATGACGCTCTCCGTATATCCTGCGGCGGAAGCATGGCGGGCGAGTTCAGCAAAACCGGTGGCAATGGTATTGACGCAGTGCCCGTCTGAACCAAAGCTGACAGGCAGATGCAGCTCGGCGGCAGCCTTGACGATTTCTTCACAGGGGTAGATTTCCCGGCAGGGTTTGCGCAGCCCTGCGGAAGAAATTTCCATGGCCATGCCCGCGTCCCGCGCCGCGCGCAATGCGCCCCGCACCATGTCCATACTGCCGGATTTATTCAGCCAGGCATGGAATTCGCGCACGCTGAAAATTTTGATCAGATCGGGGTGGGCGACAATGTCGAACAGGCCGGATTCCGCCATGTTGCGCATGGTGGCGTAATAGCGGGCATAGCAGTCTTCCTTTTGTGCCGTGGAAAGCTGTTCCCAGTCGGATGCCGAGGCATCGAAGCCCCAGGTACCGAGGAAGTGAATACCACCGATGACGTATTCGAAATGTTCATCAGACAGAATCTGTTTTTGAAAGGGGAGCTCGTCTTCCAGCCAGTCCATTTCCAGCCCCAGCAGGACGTTTTCCTTTCCCTCAAGGGCGGCCTCGGCGGCGATTTCCCGGACTTCCCGCACATAGTCCTTGAAATGTGCGGCAAGTTTTTCGCGGTACTCGTGGGGATAATCATACCCCAGAGGGCGGGGAGAGTGTTCGGAAAAACCATGTACCAGCAGCCCCTGCCGTTTGCCCGCTTCGTACATTTCCCGTGGGGTGTTGCTGCCGTGGGCATAAAGAGTATGGGTATGCACATCCGCGCGAATCATAGAAGACTCCGGTTGAACCTCGTTAGCGTATGTTGCGCTTGAAAATCTCTGCCAGCCGGATGCAGTGTCTTCAGCCGTCGGCATGAAACGCCTTACGGATAAAGAGAGCAGAGAGGCGTCTCGCTCCATTCGACTTTGGGAGTATTTCACCATCGAAATATTTCATGTCGCGGAGTGCCAGGGCTGTTTTCAAAGGCTCATCCCGAACCCCACCAGAACTATTTCCCGGGCGGAGTTCGGGAAACAGCGTCCCTCCCAGAAGCCGTAGTCATTATTATTCTTTAGGGCGGCCTGCCACGATATCAAAAGCATCGATCACGGCTTCAGCCACATCCTCGTCGCGTACAGGTTCGCCCACGACAATGGTGCCCTTCTGACAGTAACGGGCGGGAAGCCTGTTCAGCGCCAGAGCATAGATATCCTGATAGTCCTTTTTTGTCATGGAGGAGGCATAGGAGGCACCCCTGCCCTGGGTCATGTACGCTGCAAGCTGCTTGCGTACCCTCTTTTCATTGCGGTTGAAAACGAGGTCGAAATCCTTGTCATCCAGATTCATGAAACATTCCTTTATGATTTGAAATGGCTCTATTATAGAACCATGTTGATAATCCACACGGGCGAAAAGCACCATGTATCCGCGACCGGCTCGCTTGCGCCTTCGTGAAACATTGCTTCCGCTCCTTGCTCCCCTCCATGCCGCATTACCATGCGGCGGGGGCGTCGCGTTGCTCTCGATTCCCGTAAGCCTCGAAGACTCGGCTAACGGGAACGTTGCGCGGCCTTCGGCTCGGCCTCCATGGCTCGCTAACGCTCGCGCCTTCGGCGGTCAAGGTTATTTTATCAACACCACACTATTTCAGGGGCAAGTGAACTTGCCGAAACGGCGGAGCCGCTGAAATCTTTCTTGTCCGCTTTCCCTGAAAGGAGGAGCCATCCGTACGCCCCCGCAGGCCTCGGATCATTCGAGGTTAAGACGATGTGCGATTTCCCGCGCAGCTTTTCGGCCCGCGCCCATAGCCAGAATAACGGTCGCCGCTCCGGTGACGATATCGCCTCCGGCGAAGACGTTGGGAATGGACGTTTCGCACGTGGCTTCATCCGTGACGATATAGCCCTTGCGGTTCAGTTCGAGTTCGGGCGTAGCTTCCAGGAGCAGCGGATTGGGGCGGGTGCCCAGTGCGATGATGGCCAAATCCGTTTCATGGGTGAAGAGGTCGCCTTCTATAGGCTGGGGGCGGCGGCGGCCGGAAGCGTCCGGTTCGCCAAGTTCCATGCGCTGGAGTTCCACTCCAGACAGGCGTCCGTTCTCATCGCTGATGAAACGCAGCGGAGCCGCCAGTTCCATGAGGGTGATACCCTCTTCCAGCGCGTGTTCGATTTCCTCTCCACGGGCGGGCATTTCCGCCCTGGTGCGGCGGTATACGATATTCACGCTTTCCGCCCCCATGCGCATGGCCGTGCGGGCCGCATCCATGGCCACGTTTCCTGCGCCGAACACGGTGACGTTTTTGCCGGGGTAATTGGGGGTGTCATAGCAGGGGAAGTCGTAGGCACGGCCAAGGTTGGCGCGGGTAAGGTATTCATTGGCGGAGAAGACGCCGATGAGATTTTCACCCGGGATGTCAAGGAACTGGGGCAGGCCTGCGCCGACGCCGATGAATACGGCCTTGTAGCCTTCATCCAGTAGCCCGCGCACTTCCACGGTGCGGCCACCTACCCAGTTGGTACGGATATCCACATCAAGAGCGCGCAGGTTGTCCAGTTCTCTGGCCACCACGTCCTTGGGCAGGCGGAAGGCAGGTATGCCGTATATCAGTACGCCGCCGGGTTCATGCAGCCCTTCAAAAATTGTTACCTTGGCTCCAAGCGCGGCGAGGTAGCCAGCGCAGGTAAGTGAAGAGGGGCCGGAGCCGATGCAGGCAATCTTGACGTCAGGGCGTGGAGCAGCACACCCCAGGTCTGAGTCGCAGGCTCCGGCGGGAGCGTTGTCGGCCACATACCGTTCAAGTCTGCCGATCGCCACAGGTTGGCCTTTTTTGCCAAGAATGCAGGCACCTTCGCACTGCTTCTCCTGCGGGCAGACACGTCCGCATACGGCGGGTAGGCTGTTGGTACTGCGCAGGATGCGGTAGGCTTCCTTCAGGTCACCTTCCGTGATTTTGGCGATAAATTCCGGGATACGCACTTCCACCGGACAGCCCGAGCGGCACAGCGGATTTTTGCACCGCAGGCAGCGCGAGGCTTCGGCTTCAGCCATTTCAGGGGTATATCCCAGAGCGACTTCCTTAAAATTTTTGATCCGATCTGCGGGGGGCTGGCACGGCATGTCCGTACGCGGAATTTTTGTGCCGAAAGTTTTTTTTGCTTCCATTATGGGATCCTTGTATTGCAAAGCGGTTTTACTTTGAAAGTATCCGGTGAATATACCGAAATACTGAAGTCAGCACATTTTCAATGTATGCTCTCTTTAAAATTTGAGTTGATAGCATCCTCAACCGCCGGAGGCGCACGCCGTGGCGTGCTGTAAAGCTATACTTCACGAGGTGAAGTGACGCCAGACGTGGATACATGGTGCTTTTTCTCGTGTGGAACGCGGGCTGCCTTTTCGGCAACCTGTGTTGCCGCAGATCATCCGGGCCAGCGGAACAGTCGCTGAACACCGCATCAACTCGAAATTTAAAACAGCCTCAATGTAACATCGCCCTAGTGCGCGCCGCATTGGCAGTTCCGGCCTGCCTTGTGACGTTCAAGGGAGTCTGCTTCCTGAGTACGGAACGCAGAAAGCCGTTTGCTCAGTTCCGCAAAGTCTACCTGGTGCCCGTCGAATTCCGGGCCATCCACGCAGGTAAACCTGGTTTCGCCGCCCACGCTGACGCGGCATGCGCCACACATCCCCATGCCGTCCACCATCAGAGAGTTGAGGCTGACCGTGGTTTTCACCCCGAAATCCGCCGTCAGTTCGGCAACGGCCCGCATCATCGGCACGGGGCCGACGGCAACCACTTCCACGATATTTTTATCTTTTTCCAGTCTGTCTTTAAGCGGATCCGTGACAATACCCTGCATGCCAAAGGAGCCGTCGTTCGTGGAAACCAACACCTCATTGCAGAACTGAGAAAGTTCGTCATGAAAAAGCAACAGATCTTTGCTGCGTGCGCCAATGCAGGCAATGACGTAATTACCCGCCTTATGGTGCCCCTTGGCAATATGATGCATGGCGGCCACACCGGTGCCGCCGCCCACGCAAACAACCTTTTTCGGTGCGGGGAGTTTTTCGATATGCGTGGCCTTGCCGAGCGGCCCGCAGACATCAAGAATGGCGTCACCTTCGCCAAGTTCTTCCAGCATTGTGGTGGATTTTCCCATAACTAGATACACGATGGTGATGGTGCCGTTTTCAGGATCCGTGTCGGCAATAGTCAGGGGAAAACGCTCGCCGTGGTCGTCGACGCGGAGCATGACAAAATGTCCCGGTTTGGCTGTGCGGGCGATGTGCGGGGCATCCAGTATGAGTTTGCTGGTCCTGCCGGGGATAAGTTTTTCCTTGTGCAGAATGGTGATGGGCATAGGGGCTCCTTACCTTGTTTCAGTCGTCAGTCGGCTGATCCGCACCCTGTGACGGCATCATCGGATAGTTGCCTGAGGGTGACCTTTTTAAAGGAAGAGGGTGTGAATAAGGATTTCACCGGGTTTGCTGTTTTGTCAATCCATTTTCTCTGGAAGTTCTGTTGCAGAATAGTGTTTAAACTATCCTTGACCGCCGGAGGCGCGAGCGCGGCGAGCATGGAGGCCGAGCCGAAGGCCGCGCAGCGTTTTCCGCGTAAAACGCAAACGAGAGCGAGTATCGGCAACGCCGATCGAGCGTCATCTTTTATGACCATCCAGTTTCGGTCTTTTTCGGGGGGAAAAGACCGGAGTACCGATACAAGGGCTGCTGACCTTGTCAGCAGCCCTTGTATCGGTGAAATAGTGTGGGAAACTGTCTGTCAGATTTGTTTTTTCGTTCTTTTTTCCTTGCATTTAATATACAGGTAAAGCCCGATCAGCGAGAGCAGCATGACGGTTTCCGCTGTCAAGGTACGCCAGATGCGCGGGGTATTGGCGAAATAGCCGCTGCGCATCAAGGTGTTGGCCAACATGTCGGCATTGCTGGGCAGGCCGGAAAAGTATGCGCCGACCAGCAGACCGCAAAACACGACAAGAATGCCTGCCAGTGCCCAGCTCAGCGGGTAACTGCCTCTCCAGATGGGGGCAATGCGGCCGAAGCAGCGCCGGGCCGCGATCAGAGGGAAAAGCAGAATGAGCAGTATCAGGGCTTGAGGCCAGTCACCGCCTTGCAGAAGCGTGCCCAATATGCCGAACCCGAGAGCCCACAGAGTCATTTTCCAGGCAGAATGTTTACGGCTCTCGATGCCGCAGGCCAGCATGAGCAGCAAAACGCCCACCAGGCCGGTAAGCATGTGCGCGGCTTCCACAATCCAGAGCGGGATGTGCGGCCTGATGAAGTGCAGAACGCGTGGAGCCGTAGGTATGACCACGTCAAGGCAAAGAATGGCACCCGCCACAAACACGGCATAGGAAAGAATGGTGGGGAGCCAGGCTCTCAGCCAGCGGGAGGCCTCCTGTTTGAGAACATCGGCTTCATGGCGGCGCAGGTGGATTTCATACGCCCCGAGCAATACGGCCACGATCAGCAGCGGCAGAAGGTAGTAAATGACCCGGAAGGCAAGAATTGCGGCAAAAACATTTTGCGAGGGGATGCCGTGAGTGAGGTTCATGAGGATGACCTCAAGTACCCCCATGCCGCCGGGCACATGGGTGAGCACCACAGTCACCTGAGCCAGCAGGTAACTCGGCATGAATTCCAGGAAGGAAACTCCGCTGTTCGCAGGGAGCAGGGCGTACAGGCACGAGGCCGCCGCCACAAGGTCAAGTCCGGCTACGAAGGTTTGGGCCAGAGCGATATGCAGAGTGGGCAGGGCAAATTCCTTGCCGAAGAGCTTGATGGGACGCCCTTTCACCCGCCAGCAGACGATAAGGTAGGCAATACACAGTCCCAGCAGTGCTCCCCCAAGCGGGCGGATATGATCGGCGGTGATCCCAAGCTCGGGCGGCACATCCATGGGGACGAAGAGGAATATGGCGCCAGCCAGCCCCATGGCTCCGACCCAGAAGGTGACGGCCAGCATGAGCACCAGACGCACGATATCCAGTGTGTTGAATCCCCATGCGGAATAGAGGCGGTAACGCACGGTGCTGCCGCCGAGCAGAGCGCCGAAGTTGTAGCTGATTACGCAGCCTACAAAGGAAACAAGGCTCACCCGGGCAAGGGGAAGTTTTTTGTGAATGGCCTTGAGCGCCAGCCAGTCATAGCCGACCAGCACCATATAGTTGATGATCATGAGTCCGAAAGACAGCAGCAGATGGGAAAGCGGAATCTGGTGCAGACTGCGTTTGATTTCACCGAGGCTGTAACTGCGCAGTTTGTGATACAGCAGCCATACCGCCAGAGTAAAAATGGCCAGAACTGCCACCTTACCCAAAATGCTCAGATATTTTTTCATACTCGCGTCTTTTCTCCACATGCGCGCTGTGCGCGTTTTGCCGCCGGGGCCAGCCTGTGCATGCCCCGGAGCATACGCAAGTCTACCCTCTCGCGTGCGGCGTGGCAAGAAACCTTTCAGAGCCGCTCGCTTGCAGAAGCATGTTGATGGCGCTGTGCGGGATGTACGGTTTTGCTCCGCGCAACGCTATCAACACGGTGCTATGACAGAGACATTTTGAAATGTTCTCATTGGAGTATCAGGAGAAAAGCATAGGTAAAAATGAACCTCTCTGGTATTGCTTTTTGCATGCCTCCCGGGGTTCTCCCCTGCAATTTGCAGGGGAGAACCCCGGGGAGATTTTTATAATATATTGAAATAATATAGTTAAACTAGATGGCATATGTCTTGCTTTCTGTTGGATGTTCACATGAAAAAAATAGGGCAAAGCGGAAAAAGGATTTCTCTGCTTTCCTTCCTGCTTTTCCCCCATAACTGTTGAGGGAGGATGCCATGATTCTTTTTTATGCCCTTCTCGGATTGGTCGTTTTTTTGCTTATGGGCGTGCTGACAGTGACGTGTGATAAAATATGAGGAATGCGCAATGCTTTATCTTGCGGGAACAGCACTTGTTTTTTGTATTGGCTATATTTTGTATATTATTGTCAACACTGAACAAATTTGAGGTGACGGAAATGTATTCCGTGTTGTTCGTCATTTTTTGCTGTGCGTTGGCCGTGGGCGGGTCATGGTTTGTAGGCAAACTTGGCGCGTGGGGTATGAGCGATCCCGTTGCGTCTACCGGCTTTCGCCATGGCATGGACAGGCTTTTCATCACCGTGGGCGGGCGTTTCGTAACCAGAGAGCAGAACTGGAAGCAATACACACTTTCTCTTCTTGTGTTTAATGCGATTATTTTTCTGGTCGCCTACGGCATTCTTGCCATACAGCAGTATCTGCCGCTTAATCCTGATGGGGCAGGAAGCATGGAAGCCAGCCTGATTTTCCATACAGCCTGTTCCTTTACTTCCAACACCAACCTGCAGCACTACTCTGGTGAATCCGCACTGAGTTATTTTTCACAGATTTTCAGTATCATGTGGTTGCAGTATGTGACCCCGGCTACCGGCCTTTGCGTGCTGGCGGCGCTGTGCCGCGGCTTATCAGGCAAGGAGAGCATGGGGAACTTTCATATGGATCTCATGCGCTCCACATTTTTGCTTTTAATCCCCCTGTGCGTGATCGTTGCCCTTATACTGGTGCTGGGCGGTGTGATTATGACTTTTGACGGTTCAGCTCAAGCTCTGACCCTGGAAGGCGTAAAGCAGACGATTGCCCGCGGCCCGGTGGCGGCATTTGTGGCAATCAAGCAGCTCGGCACGAACGGCGGAGGCTTTTTCGGCGTCAATTCCACGCATCCTTTTGAGAATGCCTCCTTTTTTACCAATATGGTGGAAACTGTGGCTCTGGTTATCATCCCCATGGCCTGTGTGTGGATATTCGGCCACATGACCGGCCGCATGAAGGATGCCGCAGTCATATTCTGCGTCATGTTTATCATGCTGGCGGTTAATGCCGGTTGCGCCAATTATTTTGAATCAGCTCCCTCTCCTGCTTTTGCGGGCATGGATATTGACTCCGGTTCCAACCTTGAAGGCAAGGAACTGCGTTTCGGGCAGGCCGGAGGTTCGACCTGGAGCGTGTTCACCACAGCTTCCTCCAACGGTTCCGTGGGGAGCATGCATGACAGTCTTAACCCTCTTTCCGGCCTTATTTCCATGATCGGCATGTGGCTCAACGTTATTTACGGCGGCGTGGGTGTCGGCTTCGTCAATATGTTCCTGTATATCGTTGTGGCTGTGTTCATCAGTGGCATGATGGTGGGACGCAGTCCCGAATATATGGGGCGCAAGGTTGAAACACGCGAAATGAAATTTGCCTTATTGGCCATTCTCGCCCATCCTCTGTTCATCCTTGGCGGAACGGCTGTCTTTGCCGCCGGCTCATGGGGTACTGATACCGTTCTGAACAAGGGATTTCACGGTTTTTCGGAAATTCTTTATGAGTTCACCTCTTCCGCTGCCAATAATGGTTCCGGTTTTGAGGGTCTTGCGGACAACACCGTGCCGTGGAACATTGCTACCGGTCTTGTGATGTTATTGAACCGTTTCATTCCGATCATTCTGTCTCTCGCCATTGCCGGTTCTCTGGCGGCCAAAAGACCCAGCCCTGAAACTATCGGTACGCTGCATACCGATACTCCTCTGTTTGGCGGCGTGCTGCTGGGCTGCGTATTATTTGTAGGCGCGCTGCTCTTTCTTCCTGTGGCCGTGCTTGGCCCTGTGGCGGAACATCTGGCCTGCGTGTTTTAAGAGTACCGTGCGGCCGGATGAGGGTAAGAGGCTTCAAGCCCTGCCAGGCTGCCCGGCCCTTGCGGGAGCTTCTGCGGTTCTGAAGTGGGGCCGGGGTTCCCTCCGACACTGTAGCATGAGCTGAATAATTGAGTGGAATTATAAGGACTAATGCGATGAATGAAATATGTTCCTCCAGTACTCGTCGTGGCAGCCGCAAGGCCGCAATGTTTGACGGAACACTGGTTTCCGTCGCCGCGCGTGAAGCTTTTGCCATGTTGAATCCTCGGCGTATGGCCGCCAATCCGGTTATGTTTGTAACGGAGATCGGCGCGATATTGACCACCTTGATCATGGTGGCGGATATCATGAACAAAAGCGGTTCGGTTTTCTACACGTTGGCTGTGACCGTCATCTTGTGGGCGACGGTATTGTTCGCCAACTTTGCCGAGGCTCTGGCCGAAGCCCGCGGCAAGGCGCAGGCCGACACGCTCAAGATGACCCGTGCCCGCACGTCCTGCCGCAAGCTGGAACATGGTCAAATTGTGGACGTTATGTCCGACACTTTGAAGCAGGGGGATGTTGTGATTGTCCGTGCGGGAGAAACCATCCCTACCGATGGCGAAGTTATTGAAGGGGCGGCCAGTGTGGATGAATCCGCCATTACCGGCGAATCCGCGCCCGTGCTGCGCGAGGCGGGCGGTGACCGTTCCGGCGTGACCGGAGGTACCCGGGTCCTGTCTGACGAAATTCATGTCCTCATCACCGCCGGGGCGGGCGATTCTTTCCTTGATCGCATGATTACCCTGGTCGAAGGCGCCGTGCGCCAGAAGACCCCCAACGAGTGTGCGCTGACCGTGACCCTTGCGGGGCTTACCCTGGCTTTTCTGTTGGTGGCGGGCGCGTTGTACCCCATGGGACTTTATTTTGATGTCAAACTGTCCATTCCCACGCTGATTGCGTTGTTGGTTTGCCTTATTCCCACTACCATAGGAGCGTTGCTTGCGGCCATTGGTCTGGCGGGCATGGATCGGGCGCTTTCCGCCAACGTGCTGGCCAAAAGCGGCAAAGCCGTGGAGCTGGCGGGGGATGTGGATACTCTGCTTCTGGACAAGACCGGCACCATCACTATGGGCGACCGGCAGGCCGCGCATTTTTTGCCTTTGCCCGGCGTGCGGGAAGAAGACCTGATCGCCGCCGCGATGATGGCCTCTTTCGGAGATAGAACTCCGGAAGGCCGTTCTATTGTGGAACTGGGCCGCAAGAAGCTTGGGGCGGCAGCTCCGCAGGAAAAGAGCGAGGCCGAGCTGATTCCTTTTACCGCGCAAACCCGTATGTCCGGTTTGAAGTTGTCTGACGGGACATTGTACCGCAAGGGCGCGTCAGATGCCATTACCGCCTGTCTGACAAAGGCCGGGTCGGAAATTCCCGCCGGATTGAAAGAGATTGTGGACAGCGTGGCGCGAGAAGGCAGTACACCTCTGGTCGTGATGAAAGGGCACACCGTGCTCGGCATCGTGGCCCTGGCGGATGTGCTCAAGCCCGGAATCCGCGATCGTTTTGTTCGCCTGCGCGCTATGGGTATCCGGATTGTCATGGTCACGGGGGATAACCCGCTGACCGCCGCCGCCATTGCCGCAGAAGCGGGGGTGGATGACTTCATTGCCGAAGCACGGCCTGAGGACAAGCTGGCCTATATTCGAAAGGAACAGTCCCAGGGGCGTATTATCGCCATGATGGGAGACGGCACCAACGATGCTCCCGCCTTGGCTCAGGCCGACATCGGCGTGGCCATGAACTCCGGAACCCAGGCCGCGAAGGAAGCGGGAAATATGGTGGATTTGGACAGCGATCCCACCAAACTCATTGAGGTTATTGAAATCGGCAAGCAATTGATTATGACGCGCGGCGCGCTGACCACGTTCTCCATCGCCAATGACGTGGCCAAATATTTTGCCGTCATTCCGGCCATATTTATGCTCGCCATTCCGCAGCTTGCGGCCCTGAACATCATGGGACTCGGCACTCCGCAGAGCGCGGTGCTTTCCGCCCTGCTTTTCAACGCAATTATTATTCCGTTGCTGATCCCTGTGGCCATTCGAGGCGTGAAATACCGTCCCATGTCCGCAGATTCGCAACTTCGCCACAATCTGCTGGTATATGGCTTGGGCGGCGTTATCGTCCCCTTTGCCGGGATCAAGCTCATTGACATGCTCCTTATGGCTACGGGGCTTTGCTGATGCTCCCCAACATTTCATGCTGCGGAATACTGGTAAAAAACAGAACATAACCGGGGAAATCCCTGACAGGAAATTTTGAAATGGAACAAGCTGAAAGAACACAATGGGGTATTGAACTGGCGGTCAGTTTCCGATTGGTTATCGTCACCATGCTCGTGTGTTGCGTAGGATATACGGCACTTATTTATGGCGTGGGACAGGCTCTGACGCCTTATACCGCAAACGGGTCGCTGATCCTGAACGGGCAGGGACAAATCGTCGGCAGTGAGCAGATCGCCCAGGGCTTCACCCGTCCCGAGTATATCTGGTCACGTCCTTCCGCCACCGACTATGCCGGGGCAGGGGGAAGCAATCTTTCCCCCGCCGGTTCGGCGCTTCGTGAACGCGCGCAGGCCGCCTTGCCGGCCATGGCAGCCGAAGGGCCTGTACCCCGCGACATGGTAACGGCATCAGGCAGTGGGCTTGACCCTCATCTGACACTGGAGGCGGCCGAGTATCAGGCCGGGCGCGTGGCTGAAGCGCGCGGCGCGAGCAGAGAAAAGGTGCTGGAAATTCTACGCGAAAACGCGTTTGTTCCCGGTATGGGGCTTGCGGAAATTCCGCTGGTCAACGTGCTTAACGTTAATATAGCCCTGGACAAGGCCCTGCCGCATTAGAGCATTTTCTTTTTGAAAATGCTCCCGGAGTCGAGCGAAGTGAGACTCCGTCGCGACGCCGGAGTAGCCGCAATTCACTTGCGACGTAAAGCTCCGGCGGAGGCGTGAAACCTGCGCGCCAGAATATAGGATCCTGGCTGGAAGATACTTTCAATCGCAAAACGATCTAGTTGGGGCGCTGTCCCAAACACTGGCATGGGGAATGACTCTCTATGCGTCTCTCATCGGAAGACCGCACTCGCGCAGAACAAGGGGAGGGGCCCGCAGGCATTCCTCCCCCTGTTCAATGCGAGCGCGGCCAAACTCAGGTACGGGAGGTATGATATGGCCGACAGCAGAAACGACAGCAGGGTGGATGCCTTTCTTGCCATGATCCGTCGTTCCGAGCGGGGAAGGCTGAAGATTTATCTCGGCTATGCGGCAGGGGTGGGAAAGACCTGGCAAATGCTCCAGGAGGCGCGGCGTCTTCAGGAACGCGGCGTCGATGTGGCGGCAGGTTATGTGGAAATGCACGGCCGCAAGGAAACGGAAACGCTGTTGGAGGGGCTGGAAGTCATTCCGGTACGCAAGGTGCCGTATAAGAGCATTGAATTACCGGAAATGGATCTTGACGCGGTCATTGCCCGCCATCCTGAGGTGGCGCTGGTAGATGAGCTGGCTCACACCAATGCGCCGGGATGCCGTAACGCAAAGCGCTTTCAGGATGTGGAAGTTCTGCTTGAGAAAGGAATTTCGGTCATTTCCACTCTCAATGTGCAGCATCTGGAAAGCCTGTACGAAACGGTGGAGCAGGCTACGGGCATCCGGGTGCAGGAACGCATTCCCGATCGTATCGTGGCTGCGGCCGATCAACTGGTCAATGTGGATATAACCGCTGTGGATCTTCGGCAGCGCTTGCGAGAGGGAAAAATTTATCCTCTGGAACGAGTGGAACATTCTCTGAAGAATTTTTTTCAGGAAGACAAGCTGGAGAGCCTGCGTGAGCTCACCCTGCGTGAAATAGCGGCGCAACTGGATTCACGCCAGAGAGAGGAATGCGGGGGCAGCGGCGTATCCTGTCTGGATCAGGTTATGGTTTGCCTCAGTTCACGCGGACCGCGCAGTGCCGTGTTGCTGCATGCAGCGTCACGCCTGGCCGGACGCCTCAATCGCAACTGGTATGCCGTTTATGTTCAAACCAGAAAGGAAGCCCCCGGAACTGTGGATGCGGCGACCCAGCGCTCCCTTGCCAATACGCTGGCATTGGCCCGCAACCTGGGGGCGCAGGTATTCATGTGCCGGGGGCAGGACGTGGTGCGGGCCATTTTACATTTTGCAAGAGAGTTCCGGGTGGGGTACATTGTCATCGGCATGGCGGAAAAACCGTTGCCTCTGTGGAAGCGGCTTTGCGGCGGGATTGGCGTGGTGGAACGGTTGGCTCTGGAAAGTTCCGGCGTGACCATCGTGGCCGTGGATACCAAGGGGACGCCCCCCGCTCCGGTTCCGGCCGGAGAAGATTTCAGGATCGAGAAATTGTCTTGAACGGCGTGAAACTTGGGAGCCGGAACATCGTGTCCCGGTCATGTAGGATATTCAGGAGGGAACATGGTGCGAAGCGGAGCGGAAGACGGCCCGAGGGGAGGAGCAACGGGCGAGCTGCGGGCGGATCCGGGAAGAAGAGAAGACGAGGGCGCGGTTATGGTGGCCCTGAGTTCGCTGCCTACTGATGCAGAGATGCTGGTTCGCTACGGCCTGAAACTTGCCGCCAGGCGTGTTCCCTGCTACGCGGTGAATGTGCGCCGCCGTAAGGAAGGCCCCCTTGCGGCAAAGGCTGACAGGCAGCGAGGCATGCTGGCTTCGCTGGAAATGGCCGCACGGCTGGGAGCCGTCCCCGTATTGCTCGATGAGGATGAAGTGGCTTCGGCTCTGGCTGATTTTTGCGCATCCCGCGATGTGCGGGACGCAGTGTTCGGTGCATCGCGGCTTTCTCCGTTGAGGGAACGGTTGCGCGGGTCGTTGCTGCTTGAATTTTTGTATGAATCGGTGGGGGTGGACGTACACGTCATCAATCTGACACCGCGCCATTTTAATTTGTAAGAGAAGATCAGGCAAAAGAATGAGTGCATTGCCTTCGCTGCACAAGCACATCAGGAGAGCTTTTTTACGTGTCGTGCTTCTGTTTTGGGGTATCGGCATGCTTATACTGGCCGCCGTGTGGTTCACCGGAGGGCTTCCTCTTCAGTTGGTGCGTCTGAATTATGACTCCATTGTGTGGTTTTCCGGAATGGATCAGGCCTGCGACGCCATGCTTGCGCCCTCGCTGTACCCGGAACGGACGCTGGAAGGGTGGCGGGCCTTTTTTACGGAAAATCTTGAGCGGGCCGAACATAATGCAACCGAACGCGAAGAACAGGCCGCGCTGGTGCGTATCCGCGCGGCCTGGGAAAAATTTCAAAAGGAGGCCGTGCCGAATACTCTGGCTGTGAAGGCCGGTTTGCGCGAGCTTGAGAGCATCAGCGAAAAGAGCGTGCTGCGGCGTTTGGACGCCGGGTTGCGCTGGCGGGACGCGGTGCTTCTGATAGGGGCGCTGGCGCTGATGGCGGTCGTTGTTGCGGCGATTTTCGTGGCGGATGCCGTATCGGCGCGCATCGCCCACCCGTTGCGCCGGGCGGCTGAACTGTTGCGCGCTCGTCCTGTGCCGGGGCGAAGTCTGGCACTGCCGGAACCGCAAACGCTTGATGTACGGGTGCTTTTTGACGAACTTACCCGCCAGTGGGATTGGCTGGGTGAGCTTGACGCCCTCAATGTCCAGCGCCTTCTTGAAGAAAAGCACAAGCTTGAGCTTATTTTGGAATCTGTGGAGGATGCCATTTTAGCCCTTGATGCGCAGGGCCGAGTTTTGCTGGTCAGCCGCCGCATGCTGGGTATTGTCGGCATGCCCAGGGCGGAAGTAGAGGGTAATCCCTGGCCTGAACTGGTACATTCCGGGAAAGAAGAGGGCCAGGACGCCCCGGGCAACCGAAAGGCGCTTGACCTGCTGCTGAACGCTCCCGCGCGGGGAGAAAGCGAGGTAGCCCTGAAAGAAGCAGGGGAGACGCACGCCTTCAGAACACGCGATCGCGATCTGATCATTGAAGGCAGAGTCGCAGGCCGCCTGCTGCTTTTGACCGATGTGACGGAAAAGACCATGCGCGATACCCTGCGGGCCGAAATGATGGACTGGATCGGGCACGAACTGAAAACACCTATCCAGTCTCTGGGCCTGGCCGCGGATTTGCTGAACAGACAGCGGGATGGCCTGGACGAATCTTTGGGCATGTTGATTGATACCGTGCGTCAGGATACGGAACGCCTGCGCTCGGTGGCCCGGCAGTTCATGGATATTGCCGGGATGACGCCCTCCATGCTTCGCCTCGTTCCCGAGCGGGTGGAACTGGGCACGAAACTGGACGAGTGGCTGGCTCCATTCCGTCTGACGGCCAGAGAGAGCGGGCAGGGGTTGCTTTTTACACGGAATGTTCCGGTTGTTGTCAATATTGATGCGGAGCGTTTTGCCTGGGTGCTTTCCAACCTTGTGTCCAATGCGCTTCGGGAAACTCCGCCCGGAAAGAATGTTGAAATTAGCTTGAGGGAATATGCGGATGAGGCCGGAAAAAAATATGTTGAAATGAGCGTGGAGGATGAAGGGCCGGGCATTGCCCCCGAATTGGAGCAACGCCTGTTCCGGCCCTTTTCCCACGGTCTGACCAAAGGTGCCCGGCAGGGGCTTGCCGGGTTGGGGCTTGCCATTTCGTGCAATCTGGTCGAGGCCCACGGCGGGAGCCTTCGCTATACGCGCGGGGCGCGGGGCGGCGCGTGTTTTGTCGTTGTTTTGCCCCTGGCCTGAGTAGCGGGAATCAAGGATAAGGTCTTAGAGTATTTTGTCATTGAAATACTCTCGGAGTCGAGCGGAGCGAGGCTCATCTCTGCTCT
>CAJTSU010000049.1 GCA_910579055.1 uncultured Mailhella sp.
GATCGCTAACGCTCGCGCCTCCGGCGGTCAAGGTTATGTTCAACACTATTCTACAACAGAGCGAAAGGCAGACAGCCGTAGGCGGCGCGTGAAGGAGAAAAAGGGCGTCCGTCCGGACGCCCTGAAAAGCCATGCCGTATTTCCGGCATCATTTGCGTTTTGCCGTCAGCAGCTCCCTGAAACTGCCGAAAAAGCTCTGGCAGTCTGTGGGGCCGGAGGCTGCTTCGGGGTGGTGCTGCACCGTGATGATCGGTTTTGTCTTGTGGCGGAACCCTTCCAGCGTGCCGTCATTGAGGTTGACGTGGGTAGGGATGATGTCGCCTTCCGCAATGACGTGGAAGCCGTGATTCTGGGACGATATCTCCACCTTGCCGCTGATCAGGTTCTTGACCGGGTGGTTCACGCCGTGGTGGCCGAACTTCAGTTTTTCCGTCCGTCCGCCCAGCGCCAGAGCCAGAAGCTGGTGCCCGAGGCAGATGCCCGCCACGGGATAGCGATCGGCCAGCTCTTTGATGATGGCGATTTCATCGGTCAGAGTGGCCGGGTCGCCGGGGCCGTTGGACAGAAAAATGCCGTCCGGCTTCACCGCGTCCACCTGCGCGGGGGTGAAGGTGGGCGGAACGATGAGCATATCCAGGCCGTATTCGCGCATCTTGCGCAGGATGTTCCACTTTACGCCGTAGTCGTAGACCACCACGCGCGGTTTTTCCGCATGGTTATCGGGCCAGGCGTAAGATCCGTCCGCGGCAAGCGCCGCGGGGGCGGGCAAACCGCGTGTGCCCGCTGTCTCATCCCAGCGGTAAGGGGCTTTTGCCGCCACGCGCGGAGTGAGCTTGCGCCCTTCCATGGAGGGCATCTTGCGGGCTTCCGCGGCCAGTTTTTCCGGGTCGAGGATAACGGTGGAAACGGCCCCGCGCATGGCTCCGCTTTTGCGCAGATGCAGCGTGAGGGCGCGGGTGTCCAGCGCTTCCACGCCGGGAACTCCCTGGCGCGCAAGGAAGGCGGACAGTGTTTCAGTGGAGCGCCAGTTGGAAGGCTCCTTGCAGCATTCCTTTACCAGCAGGGCGGACATGTGCACCTTTTCGGATTCCATGTCGTCGGGATTGATGCCGTAATTTCCGATCAGCGGCCAGGTCATGCACACCATTTGCCCCGTATAGGAGGGGTCGGTGATGAGTTCCTGGTAGCCGGTCATGGCGGTATTGAAGATCACTTCCCCCCCGGCCAGTTCAATGGGGCCGGTGAAGGATTCGCCTTCCAGAACAAAGCCGTCTTCAAGGGCGAGCAGGGCTTTCATCAGAAATTCCTTTATGGTTTGAACCCTCCCCCTTCAGGGAGGGGTAATCCGCCCGCCCCCTGTCCGCTGGCCGCGGAGCGAGCCGGCAAGACGGGGCGGCCGCGGATTGAAACATGCACTATCCTTTTACAGGAGCGGCCTGGTAATAATCCTGAATGCTCTTGACGCGCAGTTCGCTGTTCTGCGCGGCATGCATGGCCCGAGCAATGGCGCGCGCCCCGGACATGGTGGTGGTGTAGGGCACGCCGTAGTGCAGGGTTGCTTCGCGGATGGCCTTGGAATCGTTGGCTGTGCGTTTGCCTGATGCCGTGTTGATGATCAGGGCCACTTCGCCGTTCTTGATCATGTCCACCACATTGGGGCGCCCTTCGTACATCTTGAGCACGGTGCTTACCTCCAGGCCGTGACTGCGCAGCAATTCCGCCGTGCCGCGCGTGGCAAGCAGCTCAAAGCCCATGTCCGCCAGCTGGCCGGCAACTTCGGGTGCAAACGCCTTGTCGCGGTCATTGACCGAAAGGAAAACCTTGCCCCAGGTGGGCAGTTTCTGGCCGCTGGCCAGCTGGCCCTTGAGGAAAGCCTCTTCAAAGCTGGGGGCGATGCCCATGACTTCGCCGGTGGAGCGCATTTCCGGGCCGAGCAGGATGTCCACGCCGGGGAAACGCTTAAAGGGAAAGACGGCTTCCTTGACGGAGACATAGCCGCCCTTGCGCCTGCTCCAGGGGTCCAGTTCCTTCAGGGGTTTGCCGAGCATGATGCGCGTGGCCAGAGCGGGCAGGGGCACGCCGGTGGCCTTGGAAACGAAGGGAGCGGTACGCGAGGCGCGGGGGTTCACTTCCAGGATGAAAATGACGCCGTCTTTTACCGCGAACTGGATGTTCATGAGGCCGATTACACGCAGTTCTTTGGCCAGGGCCACGGTCTGGCGTTCGATTTCCGCCACGATTTCACGGGGCAGAGAATAGGGGGGCAGAACGCAGGCGGAGTCGCCGGAGTGGATGCCCGCTTCTTCGATATGCTCCATAACGCCCGCGACATAAACGTCCTTGCCGTCGGCCAGAGCGTCCACGTCCACTTCAATGGCGTTTTCCAGGAACTGGTCGATGAGGATGGGGTGCTCGGGGGTTTCCGTGCCAACCACAGTGCGGAAGTAGTCTGTCAGGTCGTTTTCGTCGTAGACGATCATCATGGCCCGCCCGCCAAGAACATAACTGGGCCGGACAATAACCGGGTAGCCGATGCGCCCGGCCACTTCTTTCGCTTCGGAAAGCCTGGTTACGGTACCGTTGGCGGGCTGGCGCAGATCGAGCTTGCGGAGCAGAGCCTGGAAGCGTTCGCGGTCTTCCGCGCGGTCGATGGCGTCCGGGCTGGTGCCGATGATGGGCACGCCCGCCCGCTGCAGGGGCACAGCCAGATTCAGCGGGGTCTGCCCGCCGAACTGGACAATCACGCCGTCCGGCTGTTCCAGTTCGATAATGTGCATCACGTCTTCAAAGGTGAGCGGCTCAAAGTACAGACGGTCGGAGGTGTCGTAGTCTGTGGATACGGTTTCAGGGTTGGAGTTGACCATAATGGCCTGCACGCCTTCCTTGCGCAGCGTGAAGGAGGCATGGCAGCAGCAGTAGTCAAACTCTATGCCCTGGCCGATACGGTTGGGCCCGCCGCCAAGGATCATTACCTTTTTGCGGTTTTCGGCCGTGAGTTCCCGCCCGGTTTCATAGGTGGAGTAGAAATAGGGGGTGTGCGCCTCGAATTCCGCCGCGCAGGTATCCACCAGATAATAGGTGGGTTCGGTGCCTGTGGCCTTGCGCAGGGCGCGTACGTCGGCTTCGGGGCGCTTCCACATTTCCGCCAGCTGGCGGTCGGAAAAGCCGAATTCCTTGGCTTTGCGCAGCATGACGACCATTTCCGGGTTATCCGGAGTCATGGAGTTGCTCAGGGCAAAATCGCGGATGGAGGATTCCATGTCAACGATGTCGCGGAGCTGGCGCAGGAACCAGGGGTCAATGGCCGTGATTTCATACAGTTCTTCCAGGCTCATGCCCGACAGCATGGCCTGACGCAGGGCAAAGAGACGCCGGGAGTTGGGCGTGCGGAGCATGGCCACAAGCTCGCTCTTTTCCGGCAGAGAGGCACGGAACGCATTGCCCAGTCCGGCCGCGCCGATTTCCAGCGAGCGCAGCCCCTTTTGCAGCGCTTCCTTGAAGGTGCGGCCGATGGCCATGGTTTCCCCCACGCTCTTCATGGAGGTGGTAAGTTCGTCTTTTGCTCCGGGGAACTTCTCAAAGGTGAAGCGCGGGATTTTCACCACGCAGTAGTCAATGGCCGGTTCAAAGCTGGCCATTGTTTCGCGGGTGATATCGTTGGGCAGTTCATCCAGGGTATAGCCCACGGCGAGCTTGGCCGCGATTTTGGCGATGGGGAACCCGGTGGCCTTGGAGGCCAGCGCGGAGGAGCGGGACACGCGGGGGTTCATTTCAATGACCACAAGCTCCCCGTTTTCCGGGTTCAGGCCGAACTGCACGTTGGAACCGCCGGTTTCCACGCCGATTTCACGTATGATGGCGATGGTGGCTTCGCGTACGTTCTGGTATTCGGCGTCCGTCAGGGTCATGACCGGGGCCACGGTGATGGAGTCGCCGGTATGCACGCCCATGGGGTCAAAGTTTTCAATGGAGCAGATGATGACGCAGTTGTCGTTCTTGTCGCGCATCACTTCCATTTCAATTTCTTTCCAGCCCAATACGGACTGCTCGACCAGAACTTCGCTGGTGAGGCTGGCGTCCAGGCCGCCGGCCGCGATTTCCTCCAGGTCTTCCTGGTTGTAGGCCACACCGCCGCCGGAGCCGCCCAGCGTAAACGCCGGACGGATGATCAGCGGGAACGGCATGGACGACGCGATGCGCCGCACGTCTTCCATACTGCGGGCGATTTCGCTGCGGGGCACTTTCAGCCCGATGCGCTCCATGGCTTCACGGAACAGTTCGCGGCTTTCGGCCTTTTCAATGACGTCGGCCCGCGCGCCGATAAGCTCCACGCCGCACTCGTCCAGCACGCCGGATTTCGCCAGCTCAAGAGCCGTATTCAGGCCGGTCTGTCCGCCCAGTGTGGGCAGAATGGCGTCCGGACGTTCCTTGCGGACAATGGCCGCCACGGTTTCCGGTTCTATGGGTTCAATGTAGGTACGATCCGCCATGTCGGGATCAGTCATGATGGTGGCGGGGTTGGAATTGACGAGGATGACCTCGTATCCCTCTTCCTTGAGGGCCTTTACCGCCTGGGTGCCGGAATAGTCGAATTCGCAGGCCTGACCGATCACAATGGGGCCAGAACCGATTACCATGATGCGTTTAAGGTCGCCGCGTCTGGGCATGCCCCTGCTCCTGCTGAAGGGTTGAACGGATTTCTATTATACTCTCATGCGGCGGGAGGCAAGGGGCGTGACACGGGGCCGAACCGGGCCTGAACCGCCCGGCCGGATGTTTTTGGCTCTCTTGCAGGGTGGCGTTGATAATGACCTTGACCGCCGGGGGCACGCGCGATCCGGCCGTGCCGAAGCAAAAATGCACATCCCGCATGGCGGTATCAGCATGGCGCCATACGGGAGCCAAGTTTTTTTTCCGAAGCGTGGGGCAAGCATCCGTAAGGCTTTGCGGGCAAATTTCGGAAAAGCAAGGCTTGTCTATTTTATTTTTTGTGGTAGTTCCCTTTCTTCGCGAAGAAGCGCGTTTTTTGAGGAAACGCTTTAATCAGCGTTCCCCGAGGCTGCCGACAACGCCGGCAGCCCGAAAATCGCGAGCAGGTCGCGCGGCCTGGCCGCGCCGTAAAGCGATATGATTTTTGTGCCTTACGGCAAAGCCGATGAAATCCTTTTCCGTAACCTCTCCCTGGAGAGGCAATCCGCGCGAACCCTTTCCGTCGGCTGTGAAGCCGGCGGGCGGATGGGGCAACGGTGGATTGAAACATTAACCTGAAGGAGTGTTAAGGATGAAAAAAGTTTTGTGTGCTGCGGCAATGGTGCTGGCGTTTGCGGTTTCCGCTTCCGCCGCGGTGAAGGAAGTCGGCCCGGTGACGGTTGACGTGCCCGACGGCTGGACGACTCAGGTGCAGGGCCCCGCTTCCATCGTGCTGGCGCCCGATCAGAAGTCGGTTGTGACCGTGGCGCTGGCCCCCGCGTCGGGAGCTACGGCGCAGACTCTTGCCGAAAACGCGTCCAAGGGGATGGGCGGCAAGGATCTCAAGGCGGACGGCGACGGCTGGACATATGCCTTTTCGCACAGCGGAGCCCAGGGACTTATCAGGGTGACGGTGCAGAAGGATCAGGCCGTGATCTGCACCATGATCGGAGAAAATCCGAAGCTCATGGAGATCGCCAGGAGCGTGAAGCTGAAGTAGGCGCTTTCGTCCGGCGAAGCGGTTTTTTCTTCAGCCCGGGCAAATCCCCGGCCGGACAGTTCCGGCCGGGGATTTGCCCGGCAGCGGCGCTACCTGTTCTGAGCCTGGTAGGGTATTGCTATCTTTTGAGGATAATTGGCAAATTTAATTGTCATCTCCTTCTCTCTCTCTCTCTCTCTCTCCAAGGGAATCTTCATCCACAAAGTGGCGCGCAATGTCGCGGAATGTTTCCTGCGTGGCAATGAACGCATCCACTACATGGGGGTCGAACTGGCTCTCTCTCCCTTCTCGTATGATTTCCATGACTTTTTCATGAGGGAGGGCAGGCTTGTAAACGCGTTTGCTGGCCAGGGCATCGTACACGTCCGCCACGCTCATCAGGCGGGCGGAGAGGGGAATAGCCTCCTCTCTGATGCCGCGCGGGTAGCCCTTGCCGTCCCAGCGTTCGTGATGGCAGTAGGCGATGTCGTGGGCAATGCTCAGAAAGGAATCACTGCCCAGCCGTTGTTCGGCCGCGAAAAGCAAGTCTCTTCCGTGTACGGTATGCAGCTTCATTTGCTCGAATTCCTCAGGCGTGAGGCGGCCGGGCTTGAACAGGATGGCGTCGGGCGTTGAAACTTTGCCCACATCGTGCAGCGGCGCGGAGAGGTAGAGCATTTCAATCATGTTTTTGCTCAGGATACGCTGATATCCGGGTAGTGCGGCCATATATTCAGCCAGGGTGCGCACATAATGCTGGGTGCGCTTGATGTGTCCGCCGGTTTCCGGGTCACGCCATTCGGCAAGGGTTGCCATGGCTTCAATGGTCACTTCCTGGGTGAGGGAAAGCTGCTCCGTGCGCGCATGAACCAGAAGATCCAGCTGATCCCGGTGCTTTTTCAGTTCAATCTGGTTGCGGACGCGCGTTTTGACCAGCAGCGGCTGGAAGGGCTTGGTGATGTAATCCATGGCTCCGAGTTCCAGCCCTTTGGCCTCACTGCCCGCGTCGATCTGCCCGGTGATGAAAAGCACGGGGATATTACGGGTGGCGGCGTTGGCCTTGAGGCAGCGGCATACTTCATAGCCGTCGATGCCGGGCATGGTCACGTCAAGCAGAATGGCGTCGGGCGGGTGTTCTCCCTCGGCCAGACGCAAACAGGAATAGCCGTTCTTGGCGACCATGATGGCGTATTCGTCCTTGAGCGCCTCCACCAGAATCCAGATGTTTTCCGGGGCGTCGTCTACGACAAGAATGCGGTTTTTCGTTTTTTTATCTTCCATATACTGTTCCGGGGTTCTTCAGAGCGGATTGACGTTGACGCGGTGTTCCGGCCCTGGCCGGCATTATGCCCGATCCGGCGCTTGCCCCGCTGTATCCGGCCGGTTCAGTCCTGAACCTCGCCTTTTTCGTTTTTCTGTCCGTCCGGAGCGGCAAGAGCCGCGCGAGCATCCGGCGGCAGAGCAGAGAGGCTTACTATGCCGTGTTTGTCACCTGCAAACAAGGTGTTGCCAAAGGGAAAAATACGGCGTTGCGCATGGCATCGGCGGCCACGCCGCGCGCAAGCCGGCCACGCCCTGAACAGCGATCCCCGGATGTTTCTGCTGGCCTGACACCGCGCGGCTTTCCCACTTCTGCCCTTTGCGCGCAGGGTGGCGGAGTTGGTCAGTTGGAGTCTGTTTCGCCGTCCTTTTCATTCTCGTTCTCGTCGAGCAGCAGGAACTTGAGGATGCCGCTCATCTGCTCCGTATATTTTTCCATGGACCAGCCCCGGACGAGCACCAGTCTGCGGTAGATGCCCGGTGAGGAGTAGGCCCAATACAAGTCAGTGGCTTCTTCCACGGAAAGCCCTTTTTTGAGCATGCCGCTGTCGGCCATTTGCCGGATCGATTGCAAGCTCTTTTCATACAGCATGAGGTCGTTGTCTTTTTCCAGTTCGGCCAGCTCCGGGGAGATCACGCCAAGACCGCGCATGAGTTCAAAGCCCGACGCGGAGTTGTGCTGCATCAGGGAATGAAAGCGGGCCATGGTCGCCACGCGTTCTTCCCCGGTTTTCATTTGCGGGATGGAGTCACGGATTGTGTCGTATTTTTGTTCAGCCACCGTGCTTTCGAGAATGCGCGCCAGCGCGCCCTTTTTCGAGCCGCACACGGCGTAGACCGTTTGGGAGGCAACCCCGGCCTCTTTGGCGATGGAGTCGAGAGACATGTTGGCGTACCCCTTTTCCCTGAGTTGCCTGATGGCCGCCTTAATGATGCGCTCTCGCGTATGATTGGCCTGTTCCTGCCGCCGGGGGGAATGGTATGCCCGTTTGGACGGCGTCTTTTCCTGCGTACTCATGATTGTTCCCGAATATGTACGGCCTGATACGGCAGTTTAAAAAGAGACTGTTTACACTCTTGCAGAATAATGGTGAACATATCCTTGACCGCCGGAGGCGCGAGCGAGCCGGCCGTGCATACATGCCTTATCGCTGTCGCCATTCGTAAGGCTCCTTCATCGCCTAACGACTGCCGCTCTCCCGTGTGGAACACGGGCTACGGATGTTGCCGCCCGTGCCGGAGCAAAACAGCATGCCAAGCGCAACGTGATCAACATTGTTTTACAAAAGTCTAGGAACCGCTGATTTATTCGTAGAATAAATCAGCTCCATGCCCAAAGAGGCAAAAGCCTCTTTGGGAAAGGCACGTCAAGTCGTTCATTTAACGGGAAAAGTAAATTTTCCCTATTCACGACTTGCGGGCGGTCTTGCTCTGCAAGACCGCAGGAAACGCTTTAATCAGCGTTTCCTCTAATCCTATTTTTAGTATATACTTACTGATTGAATAGGATTTGTCAAATTTAAAAGAGTGATGGAAGGGGGGGATATGTCGCGCTGGAGACAAAAACCGCCTGTTTCCAGATGGATGACGCCCCCCCGCCTTGCGGAGCTTGCGCCGTCCAGGCCACGGCCTGCCCGCAATTTCCGGGGCTGCCGGCGTTGTCCGCGGCCTCGTTTTCACCTGCTCTTGACAGGAATACATATTTTCACTAGAAAATTTATTAATCAATAAGCATTGCTTTTTCGCAGCGTGGTTCGGATAGTTCAGCCATGCTGGTGGAAAGCAAGGGCGGCATGGCCGCAAAATGAGGTTGTCATGCGTATCGGGAACAGGGTGATCGCGCTGCTGCTTGCGGGTGCTGCGTTGTTTCCCGCCGGGAGGGCGGAAGCGCGCGAGTTGATGTTCCAGACTCCCTATCAGGGCGATCATGTGCTCAATTCCCGGCTGTTTAAGCCCTGGTTTAAACAGTTGGAGCGGGAGAGCGGCGGAAGCCTGCATATTGTCTTCCGCCGGGAAGGGGAACTTGTGCCCGCCCGCAATGCTCTGCCTTCCCTGATGAGAGGGCGGCTGGATATGGCCGGAATCAACGCGCAGTACCAGGAAAGCATTTTTCCTTATACCATGGCGTTCACCGCGCCGTATCTGACGCATGACAGCATACAGGCCGGCGCGTTGTGTCAGCGGGCGCTGGCCCTGCCCGAGGTTGCCGCAGAGTGGGAGAAGGCGGGCAAGACGCTTTTTGCGTGGGGGAGCGACCGCAGCGGCCTGTTTTCCACCGTCGGGCCTGTTCTTTCTCCGGCTGAACTCAGGGGCAAACGGGTTATTATCTGGGGCCTGAGTCAGATGGATCAGGTGCGCAGCTGGGGCGGCATTCCCGTGCATGTTTCTCCCAGAGACACGTTTATGGCTCTGGAGCGCAAGCTTGGCGACGTCTTTTTCGGCCCTCTGCCCACAGGGGTCGCCTATGGTTTGCTGGAGCTGGAGGCCGTCCGGGATATCACGGTGCTCCCCGCAACCACGGTGTTTCTCGCGTTTGTCGTGAATCATGAGGTATGGAACTCCCTGTCCGCCAGGGAGCGTGCCCTTATGGAAAAGAGCGCGGCGGGCAAGAGTGTTGAAGCCGGTCAGTTGCTTTACGAGCGCACCAATCAGGATATGGAAACCATGCGCAAGGCCGGGCGCTCCGTGCATGTGCTGACCCCGGCCCAGTTTCAGGCGTTCAAAGCGGCCAACCGCTCGCTGCTCGCCAACCTGTGGGTCAACAAGCTGCAAAAGCTCGGCGTGCGCGATGCAAAGGCTTTTCTGCGCCTCGCGCAGGAGATGGCGGATCAAACACCCGGAGCGCCCGGCTCTCCCGAATAGGGGCGCAGCCCGGCGTCTGGTGTGAACTGTCGCTGAACGGCGGAACCTGTTCGCCGTGCGATATGTGAGCGGCGTGAATTTTTGCGGAAAATTCACGCGCGGCGGTCGGAGTTTCACGTCGACCGTTCCGGAGTGGGCCGGAGGCGGCGCAGCCGTTTTCGGAACGAACAATCAGCCCGGCGCGGCTTGCCCCGCCGTCGGACGACACATGGAGTTGTGGATATGGGACATCCTACTGTTTATCCCACCGGCGTCACCGTCTTCAATCCTGAAAAAGCCTGGAACGGCTATACCATTTTGCCCGCTCCGGACAAGGGGGCGCTGCTCATCGGCATGAACGGGCATGAAATCCGTCTGTGGGAAGATGTGCAGGGGTTCCCCAACAAGATGTTCCCCGGCGGCATGCTCATGGGCAGCCGCGGCACCCGTCATCCCAAGTACGGGCTTCAGGATCAGCTTGACCTTATCCAGGTGGACTGGAGCGGCAATGTGGTATGGGAGTTCAACAAGGCCGAATTCATCGAAGATCCGGGCCAGAAACCTCAGTGGATGGCCCGCCAGCATCACGATTTCCAGCGTGAAGGCAGTACGACCGGTTACTACGCCCCCGGCATGGAGCCAAAAATTGATTCCGGCAATACCCTCATTCTCTGCCACCGCGATGCCCAGGTGCCCTACATCAGCGACAAGCCTCTGGTTGACGACGTGATCTATGAAGTCAACTGGGAAGGCGAAATCATATGGGAATGGCAGTGTTCCGATCACGTTGAGGAAATGGGCTTTTCTGAAGAAGCCCGCAACGCCATGTGCCGCGACCCCAACTTCCGCGGCGGCAGTCTGATCGAAGAAGCCCCCGGCCTGGGCGACTGGATGCACGTTAACTCCATGTCCGTGCTTGGCCCGAACAAGTGGTACGATGCAGGCGACGAGCGTTTCCACCCCGACAACATCATCATCGACGGGCGTGAAACCAACATCATCCTGATCATCAGCAAAAAGACCGGGAAAATTGTCTGGCAGGTCGGCCCGGATTACAACAAGCCCGAATTCAAGGCCCTGGGATGGATTATCGGCCAGCACCACGCGCACATGATCCCGCGCGGCCTGCCGGGCGAAGGCAATATTCTGGTGTACGACAACGGCGGATGGGGCGGCTACGGCGCGCCCAACCCCGGCGCGCCCCACGGCGTGAAGGTTGCCCAGCGCGACTATTCCCGCATTCTGGAGTTCGACCCTGTCACCCTCAAGATTGTATGGCAGTACACGCCGCGCGAAGCGGGCTTCCTTGTGCCGCTGGACGCCAGCCGTTTCTACAGCCCCTTCATCAGTTCCGCCCAGCGCCTGCCCAACGGCAACACGCTGATCACGGAAGGATCGGACGGCCGAGTCTTTGAAGTGACCGCCGAGCACGAAATCGTGTGGGAATACATTTGCCCCTACAAGGGTACCGTGGGTATGCCCATGAACTGGGTATACCGCGCCTACCGTGTGCCCTACGAATGGGTGCCCCAGGCCGCGCACCCCGAGCATGTGGAAATCAAGCCCGTCAATGTGCATGAATGGCGTGTACCCGGCGCGGCTCCCTTCGGCGCGCAGGAAGTGATCAAGGTGGAAGGCACGGTCGGCTACTATGCCGAGGCCGGCACCTGCGTCGGCACGACGGACTAGAGCGTTTTGTGATTGAAAGAAAGAGCATTTCAATACTGAAATGCTCTTATTCACAGGAAACGTGACGCGAAAAGCAGAGGGATAATGCGCGGCGATCCTTTGGGGGACGCTTGCAGAGGCCGCTGAAAAACATGAGGGGGTACCCCCTCAATCATAATGCCAGAGGAATCTTTAATGAACATCATTTTGTACAAGGCGCCCAACTGTCTGCGCTGCAATATCGTCAAATCCTATCTGGAGGCGAACGGCATCCCCTACGGAAAGTTTGACCTCGCCGACGACAAGGAAATCGTCAACAAATTTTACCGCGACAACCGCGCGCGTCTGTACCGCAACCCCGAAGGCGTGGAATTTCCCATGTTTCATGAAACGGAAGGGGATGTGATTCTTCAGGGCACCGGCGTGGTGCTGGCCTGGCTGCTGGCCGATGGCGCGCTTGATGGCTGCGTGACCCGCAGCGACCTTTTGCACGGCTGGATTTCCGGCCTCTATGTTTCCCAATGCCCCGACGGGCAGGAAGACAAGTTCATCGAGCTGATCCGCCTGCTGTCCAAGGGGGGCCTCCAGGTTTGCCTCCAGTCCGACGGGCGTAAGGCCGATCTTCTGGAGAAGATTCTGTCTGAAGGGTTTGCCTCCCGGGTGATTCTGAATATCCCCGGTCCGGCGGCGCTCTACCCGCAGACCGTGGGCGGAGAAACAGACGCGGATTTCGCCGCGAATCTGAAAAAATCCGTGGAACTGGTCAAGGCTTGCTCCGACCATGTTATTCGCATTTGGCTGACCCCGATCAAAGACGGGGATTCCCCGCGCTGGCTTACTCCCGCCGAGGCGGGCGAAGCCGCGAAAATGGTGGCCGATGCCTGTGGCGACATGATGCTGCCCATCGGCATCCAGGCCTGCGCGGAAACGCCCAGGGGCATGGAAGCTCTCGACAACCTGCTGCCCTATCGCTCCAAGGTGCGCAATTCCTTGCCCAAGGCCGAAATTCTCAAGAGCGAGGCATAAGCGCTGGACGCCCCCTTATCCGGTCCGACGAGAAGGGGCGTCCGCCATGTTTCCTGTCCGTGTCCTTCCTGTCGGGAATATCAGGAGTTGATGGGCTTTTCGCTGAGCATGGAAGCGGCGAAGGTTTTGAACACATCGTCAAGTTCGAGCAGGCCCAGGGCCCGTCCTGCTTCCGTCACCACGGCGAAGTGCCCCATGCTGTCGGCAAAGCGTCGCAGAATTTCCGGCAAAGGAGTGTGGGGCGCAACTTCCAGTACTTTGGTGTACATGTGGTCGCGCACGGTGTGTCCGCCCACCATGCGGCACAGGGCATGCACGGCGCGATCCATGTTGATTTGACGTGAAGAGGCAAAAATTCCGGCCTCCTCAATGGCTGCGCCAATGGCGCGCAGCGCCCGATGCGTGGAGAGCGTGCCGAGAAAGCGTCCGTTTTCATCCTGCACAATGCCGCAGGGCGAACCGGAGTGAGTTTCCGCCCGTTCCAGAAGTTTTTTGACGGCGGAGGCGAGGTCGTCGTCAGGGTGCAGGATGAGCAAATCTTCCTGAGCGAGATCCCAGGCGCGCAAGAGGTCCAGCATGGCGTCTCCTTATGGCGGGACTGCGGGCATAATTTTTGCATATAACCTATATCATTATTTCCCGTATTCAGCGCGGGCGTATCCGACCGGAGTCCAGGATAGCCGATGGTTTTCGGGCTGTCCAGACATGCCGCGCCGGCCGCGGGGTGAAAAAAGGCGCGTGTGTTGCGCGTGATTTTTTCACATGGTACTTTCGGAACAAGGTTCAGGTTCGGTTTAGAGCATTTTCGTTTTGAAAATGCTCCCGGAGTCGAGCGAGGCGAGACTCCGCCGCGACGCCCCGTGCCCGGCGTCGCCGCAATGCGCTTGCGGCGCACAGCTCCGGCGGAGGCGTGAAACCTGTTGGCCAGAACACAGGTACTGGCCAGCAGACACTTTCAATAGCAAAATGCTCTGGTTTCGATACCGGTTCTTCGGGGGGACCGGGAGCCGCGAACACTCAACCCAACAAGAGGAAATGACGATGCCTACGCGCATTACTATCATCGGCGCCGGCCCAGGCGGGTACACCGCCGCGTTTGAAGCCGCCAGGGCCGGGGCTGAAGTGACCCTGGTGGAAGCCGCCTGGCTGGGCGGCACGTGCCTTAACTGCGGCTGCATCCCCACCAAGACCCTGAAGGCTTCGGCGGAAGCGCTGGAAACCGCGCGCCGCGCGGCTGAATTCGGCCTGTCAGGAGTCTGTGAACTGAAAGCCGACATGCCTGCCGTTGTGGCGCGCAAGCGCCGCGTGAGCGATACGCTGCGCGGCGGGCTGGAAAAAACCTGTGCCAGACTCAAGGTTCGGGTCGTCATGGGGCGCGGGCAGGTAGTCAGCGCTTCTCTTGTCAAAGTGACCAGAGAGGACGGAAGTGTGGAGGAGATCGCCGGGGACAAGGTGATCATCGCCACCGGCTCTTGCACGCTCAATCTGCCCTCTCTGCCTGTGGATCACAAATATATTCTGACCAGCGACGACGCGCTGGAACTGGATCATGTGCCTGGCAGCATCATCATCGTGGGCGGCGGGGTTATCGGGACGGAACTGGCCTTCATTTATCGCGCCTTCGGCAGCAAGGTCACGGTGGTTGAAGGGCAGACCCGCATCTTGCCAGTGCCCGGTGTGGACAAGGACATGAGTGCGCTGATCCAGCGGGAAATGAAAAAGGCGGGCATTGCCGCGGAACTGTGCCGCACGGTCAACGCCACGGAAATCAGGGACGGCGCGGTTGTCGCCCACCTTGGCCCTTCGCCCTTCCTGCCGGAAGAGGCCATTCCCGCGGCCGCCCGAAAAGAGGGCGCGCTGGAAGCCGAGGCCGTGTTCGTCACTGTGGGCCGCGTGCCCCACACGGAAGGTTTGGGCCTGGCCGAAGCGGGCATCACTACGGACAAGCGCGGCTATATTGTGGTTGACGACAAGCTGCAAACCAGCGTGCCCGGCGTGTATGCCATTGGCGACGTGCTTGGCCCGGCGCGCATCATGCTCGCCCACATGGCTGTGGCGGAAGCCTTTGTCGCGGTGAAAAACTGCCTTGGCGGGGATGAAATCGTAAAATACGATGTGGTTCCTTCCGGCATTTTCGCCTCGCCCGAAGTGGCGGATGTGGGCCTTACCGAAGAGCAGGCGAAGGAAAAAGGCTTCGATGTGGCCGTTTCTTCCTTCCAGTTCCGCGAACTGGGCAAGGCTCAGGCCATGGGGCAGCTGCCCGGCGTGTTCAAGCTGGTGGCGGACAAGGCCAGCGGCAGGCTGCTCGGCGCGCATCTGGCCGGCGCGCACGCCACGGATCTTATTGCCGAAACGACGCTGGCCCTGCAACTGGGCGCGTCTGTTCAGGATATCGCGCATACCATCCACGCCCACCCCACTCTGGCCGAAGGCGTGTTTGAAGCCGCTCACATGTTTTAACCCCGCAAGGAGCCTTTTATGAAAGCGTTGTCTGATATCGTTTTGCCCGCTGATCTCCGCTACACCGACGAACACGTCTGGATTAAAATGGACGGCGACGAAGCCGTGGTGGGCATCAGCGATTTCGCGCAGGATCAACTCGGTGAAATCGTGTATGTGGATCTTCCCTCCGAGGGCGACGGGTTCTCCGCCGGAGACGCCTTTGGTGAAGTGGAATCCATCAAGTCGGTGAACAAGCTGTTCATGCCCGTGGAGGGCAGGGTAACCGCGGTGAACGGCGAGCTGGACGGTACTCCCACGCTGCTCAATGTGGGATGCTATGACCAGGCGTGGCTGATCCGCATCAAGCCCGCCAACCCTGCCGATATCGACGCACTGCTTGACGCCGAAGCCTATAAGGCTGTGCTGGCGAAGTAGACGTTGCCTCCCCATGCCCAAAGAGACATTTGTCTCTTTGGGCAATACATGCCAGCTCGCTCATCAAAAACTCCTTTGTGGTTTGAGACCACCCCCTTCAGGGGGAAACGAGTAGTTGACAAGACGGCGAAGCCGACGAAATCCTTTTCCGTACCCCCTCCCTTCAGGGCGGGGCAATCCGCACGACCCCCATCCGTCGACTGACTCCGCAGCCGACGGATGGGGGTCGTGCGGATTGAAACATCATACGCGCTGTTGCAGAAGAATGTTGAACATAACCTTGATGGAGGGCAACGGATGTTGCCTCCCGTGCCGTGGTAAACATAAGACTGAAGGCCCTTCCGATTCTTCAATCGGAAGGGCCTTTTTCATACAGTCTTATGTACGAGAAGCCGTTGTCACTTTACCGCTTCCCTGTTCAGCTCCATTTCTTCCTGCTGGGAAGGCGGGGGGCATTCGCGTTCCACAAAGTTGCACAGCAGGTAGTGCCCGTCGCGCTTGATGATCTTCAGCCAGCAGATGGTCAGCAGCAGCACCGGCAGAGCCATGAGCGCGCCGGAGAAGTTGCCGAAGATCTTGGCCACGCCGAGTCCGCCGATGGACAGCAGACCAAGGGCGAGCAGGGCCTGCACGAGAGCCCAGAAGGAGCGGTGCCAGCGGGCGGGGTCGTCGTTGACGCCCATGCGGGTGGTGGCCACGGAGGAAACGACATAGCAGCCGGAGTCCACCGAGGTGGCCAGGAAAATGGTGGAGAAGGCGCAGTACACCAGCATGACGATCTTGCCGAAAGGCAGGGTGTCGAGTACGGCCATCATGGCTGCCGGCGCACCGGACTCCTTGAGAATGGTTACGGCGTCGATAATGCCGTGGTACTGGGCGTACAGGGTGTAGGAGCCAAACACGCCGTGGATGAGAAAGCCGCCCGCGCAGGTGCCGGCCATGCCCCAGCCGATGACTTCACGCACGGTGCGCCCGCGCGAAATGCGGGCGATGAACAGGCCCATGAAGGGGCCGTAACCCGCCCAGAACAGGGCGTAGAAGATGGTCCAGTCCTTGGGGAAGGTGCTTTCGTTGAAGGGCGAGGTCCAGAAGGTCATGTTCCAGAAGTTGCCGAGCAGCTTGCCGAAGGCGTTGGTGAAAATATCAAACAGGGAGGCTGTGGGGCCGCAGATTATGCCGTAGGCGACCATGGACAGGGCGATAATGACGTTGAGGTCGGAAAGGCGCTTGATGCCCTTGTCCAGGCCCATCCATACGCTGCCGCCCGCGATGCAGGCGCTGACGAACAGGATGCCGAGCTGAACGCCGAAAGAAGGCGTGATGCCGAATACGGTATGCAGGGCGGCTTCCACCGTGGGCAGGGAAATGCACATGGTCACAGCGGTGCAGAACAGCAGGCCGAGGATGAAGAACACGTCCGTGGTGCGGCCGAGCGCGCCGTTTGTCTGTTTGCCCAGCACAATTTCGGCGGCGGCGCTGATGCGCAGCACGGGCGTGCGGCGGATATGGAACATGTAGGCGATGGGCAGGGCGGTGATGAAGTAGGTGCACCACGCGTTGGGGCCCCAGTGCAGCAGAAGATAGGCCAGCGACCAGTCATAGGCCTGTGTGGTCATGGGTTCCGCGTACTGGGCGGGAATGATGATGTCCCAGAGCGGCTCGATGATGGACCAGAACATCACCGCTCCGGCCACACCGGAACAGAAAATCATGGCGACCCAGGAATGCAGGGTATACTGGGGTTTTTCGTCCGGCTCGCCGAATTTGATATCCCCGTAACGGCTGCACGCGAAGTATATGCACAGACCGATAAGCCCGACGGTGATCCATAGGTAGAGAGCGCCGAACTTGGCGGCAAAGGGCTGATAGATGGCCCCGATGATTTCCTCGGATGCCTTGGGGTAGATCAGCATGGGCAGGCTGATCAGGACAATGCTGAGTACGGCGGGCCAGAAGATGGTTTTTTCTGGGCGCAGGTCGTTTGTCTGGCGGGTGCTCTGAGGCTCGGTCGACATGAAAGTCCTCCTCGATAAATAATGAAGATCGCGGAAAAGGCCACTGCCTCCAGTAAGCAAGCATTGTGCCAAAAGGTACATTGGAGAAAGTGCCCATAATCCGCGCATTGCAGCGGGGTAAAAGTCAGAGCGTTCCTCTGTGGCGACAAAACTGTCGTGACTGATGACAAAACATGGTTTTTCAAGAAAAATAAATGATTACAGAGGAATAAAACTTTTTATGCCGTATGGCGACAGTTTTGTCATGCAGGGAAGGCACAAGATGGAGAGAAAGCGGCCCGCTTTTCGTGGCTGTGGACGCAACGAGAGAAGGGAAGGAAGCGCTGATTCATTCTGCGGGTAAGCCAGCTCCAAGCCCATCCGCCGGAGAGATCGCGTGAGGCTTCTGGCACGCTTTTTGGATAAGGCCAAGGCAACAGGACACTGAGTCCATCTCCCGTTTGTTTCAGCTTGTCTCAACCTCTTCATGTGCAAGGAGAACCCACATATGGCCGCCAAAGCGAAACGTGCCGCTCTTATCGGTTACGACTGCCTCATTCCCAAACGTCTTGAAGCCATGCTCGCCCAGGGAGGTCTGGACAACTTCCGCAGGTTCATGGCTGAAGGCAGTTTTATTCCTGAAGGGTACAACCTGCCCACCGTGACCCCGCCTTCCTGGGCCACGATCTGCACCGGAGCGTATCCCCGCACGCACGGCGTGGAAGACTATTACTATTATCATGAAGGCCGCAGCCTTGATTACAAGGAAACCTCACAGGCCTTTGGTTCGGACATCCTCACCGCCCAGACCATATGGGACGCCTGGGACAAGGAAGGCAAGAAGTGCATTGTGGTGAACTATCCCATGTCCTGGCCGTCGCACATGAAAAACGGCGTCATGATCATGGGTGAAGGCCTCTCCCCGGCGGAAACCCGCTGGCCCCTGCACGGCAACGAGCACAAGGAATTTCTGGCTTCCGAGAGCGTGATTTCCTCCGACTTCTATCCCATGGGCGTGCAGTGCCGCTTTGACGACGCCAGAGGCTGGAAGAACCTGCCCGAATGCGACGAGCCGCTGGAAATCGAAGTGAAGATGCATTTCAAGGAATCCATTGAGCCGGTGAAGGATCAGGTCTGGTACGGCCTGACCTGGGAAAGCGGCGACGACGGCTATGACGTGTTCGCCCTCTGCCCGGAAAAGGATTATTCCAAGGCGTTCTTCACCATCAGGAACGGTGAATGGAGCGAACCCGTCCAGCACGATTTCACCATCGTGGCCGACGGACGCACCGAGAAGGGCGTGTTCCGCTGCAAGCTGATGCAGCTTTCCGACGATGCGGAAGAGTTCAAGCTGTATGTTTCCGGCATTGCGGGCCGTATCGGGTTCATCGCCCCGCCCGAAGCCGCGCGGCAGATCGACTTCTCCAAGCATATCACCGCCAACGATATCGGCCTGGTGGCCTATCTGCACGGCATCATCGACACCGACACGGTGTGCGAACTGGTGGAATTTCACAGCGCCTGGCTGTGGAACACCGTTGAATCACTGCTCAAGGCCAATCCGGACTGGGATCTGTTCTACATGCACTCCCATCCCATTGACTGGTTCTATCACGGCTGGCTGAGCGAACTCGACAGCAAGGACCCGGAAGTGCGCGCCAGGGCGGAAAAGATGGAACGCCACATTTATAGCGTGGAAGACCGTCTGCTCGGCAAACTCATGGACATCATGGGCGACCAAACCCTGATGTGCGTATGCTCCGACCACGGAGCCACCCCCATGGGGCCGATTCTCAATACCGCCCATGCCCTCAGGGAAGCCGGGCTGTGTTCCTACGAACCCAAGAAGTCTGAAAACTACTGGGATATCTACGAAGAAACCGAAGGCTTCAACTATGTGCTGGATGTGAGCAAATCCCAGGCGGTGCCTCAGCGTTACATGTTCGTGTACGTCAACCTCAAGGGCAAGTACCCTGGCGGCATTGTGGAGCCGGAAGATTACGAAAAGGTGCGCGATCAGATTATCAACGCCCTGCTGGACTACAAACATCCCGAAACCGGCGAGCGGCCCGTGCTGCTGGCCGTGCGCAAGGAAGATGCCCACGTTTTCGGCATGGGCGGGGCGCAGGCGGGCGACGTGGTGTATGTGCTCAAGCCCGAATACATGGCTGAACACGGCTACGGCCTGCCCACCGGGGAGTCCGGCTGCGGCAGCCTGAAGAATCTGCTCATGTTCCGCGGCCCGAACATCAGGAAGGGATTCCGCTATACTCGCCCGCGCTGGCTGGCCGATATCGTGCCCACGCTGTGCTACATCACCGGCAACCCTGTTCCGGCTGACGCCGAAGGCGCTCCCATCTACCAGATTATGGAAGACCCCAATCTGGTGAAATAGGCGCTTGCGTGCCAGAAAAAACGCACGTCATGCGCAGCGCCATTAACATGTTTCTGCAACAGAATATTTCATGCAATCAAATCCCCTGTTCGGGGAACACAAGGAAAGCATCATGGCTGAAAAGAAAGCGATACTGGTTCTTGCCGATTCTCTTGATCTCAACGCTTCCGGCGATACCCTGGACGCCCTGCGCAAAAAGGCCGCTCTGCTGCCTCATGCGGATTGTGCCGGACTGGCCGCTGTGGCGGAAAAGTTGGGCGCGGTAAAGACCGACGCCTCCGGTATTCAGGCCGCGCTGGACGGGGCCAAGGAGGATTCCGTTCTGGTTATGGTTGAGGGCGACGCTCTGGCCGCCGCTCTGGAGGCCGCCGACCGCCGCACCCTGGTGATCGTGGCTACCGGCAAGGGCGCGGCGTTCTACGGCCTGGCGATCAACGCCAAGGCCGGCACGGTGGAACGCGCGGTAAATGCGCAGGACATCGCCGTGACTATCGCCACCATTGCGGATCTTCCCGTGGATGAAAACTGCACCGGCGCGATCATCTACCAGGTGATGAAGAACCCCAACCTCAAGCTGGATGAAATCCGCAAGCTCAAGGAAGCCCTGGTGCGCATGGAATCCGTGATCCAGCGCGACAACCGCGAGCCCTGGGACAAGCACGACTGCGCCTAGTGCCACTATAATAGAACCTTATTGAAATGTTCCCGGAGCCTCGCTGAGCGAGACGCCGTCACAAAGCCGGAGCAGCCGTACGTGAATTGCGGCTGCTCCGGCTTCAGCATGATGGAGCAGAAAAAACAGCCCGTTGCCGCGGAATCGCGCCGCTTGACAAGAGCGGGAAATTTGTGGAGTCAGAGACAAGGCGGTTTACATGAATGTTATCAAAACTGGCTCTATTATAGCGTGGTGTTGATAATAACCTTGACCGCCGGAGGCACGCGCGTTAGCGCGTATGGAGCGACGACCCCCCGCCGCATGGTAATGCGGCATCTTGGGGGGCGAGGAG
>CAJTSU010000050.1 GCA_910579055.1 uncultured Mailhella sp.
CGCAGCGCTTTACGGATAAGGAGAGCAGAGATGAGCCTCGCTCCGCTCGACTCCGGGAGCATTTCAATGACAAAATGCTCTAAAGGAAAATTGGCTTGTTTTTTTCGGGCCTTTGCCTCACTTCGCAATATTATTGAAAGGGAAGCGGCCAAAACAGGCTCTCAAGCATTTTTTCGAGAGCCGAGGAGAAAGCGGTTAGCGCGTTTGTACCGCTGTCTTGGAAACGATAATGGAATCCCGGAGCCCGAAGCCCGGCAAGGTTTCGCGCATCTGGTTCATTTTGACCTCTGTGCCCCGGAACAGAATCAGGACAAAGCTCCATGTCCCTTTCTGGGCTTTTTCGCGTTGAAGGCGAGTACGCATTCCTGCGCCTTCCAGGCGGGCGCGCAGAGCATCGGCTTGTTCATCACTTTTAAACGCCGCGACCCGAATGACAAAATCATAGAGATTGCTGTCGTCAGCAAGTACGGAGTTTTCACTTTTTTGGGGTTCAGGTCGTCCGCCGTTTGGTGCCGCCGCAGGCTGCTGCCGTTCAGTTGCGGATTCGTCCGCTTTCAGATTTGCCATAAAGCGCAACTCTTCCTGTGGCAGAATCTCTTGAGTCCGCTCTGTCCGGTTTTCTTCCGTGGGCAGGATTCGTTCCAGTTCGGCTTGAGGGGGAGGAGGAACCGTTCCCTTACCGATGATCAGGCCGAACAGAAAGAAAAAACTTAACGTCACCAGCTCAAAAACCACCAGCATCAGTACCAGAGAGGGCGTTAACTGAAGCGCCCATCCGCCGGAATTCTCCCTATGCTGGGGAACTTCTTTTTTGCGTCCACCCGGCCGGGTTTCTTTTACGCGGATGCGGGCGGAAGTTTTTTCTTGTTCTTTTTGTTCTGCCTTGGCATGTGCTGTAATGACGTGTTCTTCCGTATGGTCTGCAGTTTTGGCGTTTGCTTTGCCGGAAGATGTCATTTGAGACGTGGGAGCGGCATCTGCGGTAGGCGATGCTGCTTCGTGCGGTGTGGGAGAGGAAGGAGCTGAAGAAAGAGGAGGGGGGGGCGCAACATTATTCTGCTCTTTCGTGTCATCGTTTCGAGCAAGCAAGAGGGCACGCGCCTCGCTCTCCACAGAAGTGAGGCGCGCGTTTCCCCGAATACGCTCGTGATCGCGATTTTTACGAGTCGAAGAAGAGCTGCGGTAAACTGCGTTGGCCATTACATGGTATCCGGGGCGCTGACGCCCAGCAGGTCAAGGCCGTTGGCAAGAACCTGGCGCACAGCGCGCAAAAGCGCGAGGCGGGCCAGGATCAATTCCTGATCTTCGCCTGCCAGAACAGGGGTATTGGCGTAATAACTGTGCAGGCGTCCGGCCAAGTCCATTAAATAGAAGCTTACACCGTGGGCAGCGCGCGCCGCCGCGCCTTCTTCCACCGTGTCCCTGAACCGTTCAATCGCGCGCAAGAGTGACACATCTTCCGTCTGTGTAAGGTGAGTCAGAAGGGCGGGATCAGAGAGTGCGGGAAGCTCCAGCCCCTTGTCCTTCGCACGCCGCAGCAGGGCGGAAATTCTGGCATGAGCATACTGCACGTAGTACACCGGGTTGTCCAGACTGCGCTGCTTGACCAGGTCGAGGTCGAAGTCCAGAGGGCTGTCGCTCTTGCGCGAGAGGAACATGAACCGGGCAGCATCCACACCGACTTCCTCCAGTACCTCAGCCAGAGTCACAAACTCGCCGGAACGGGTGGACATGGCAACCTGTTCGCCTGCGCGCAGCAGGTTGACAAGCTGAATCAACGTGATGCTGAAATCCTTGTCCGGATCGTGCCCCATGGCGCTGATGGCCGCTTTCATACGCTGGACGTAGCCATGATGATCCGCGCCGAGCACGTCGATTAACTCTTCGTATCCGCGTTGGAATTTATTGGCGTGATAAGCAATGTCCGAAGAAAAATAAGTCAGCAGGCCATCGCTTTTGCACAGCACACGATCCTTGTCGTCCCCAAAACCAGTGGTAGCGAACCACAGCGCGCCGTCCTTCTCGTAGGCCAGGCCCCGGCGTTTGAGGTCATCAAGTGTCGCTTCAACTGTTCCGGCGTCTACCAGGCTTTTTTCCGAGAACCAGTTCTGGTGGGAAACCCGGAAGGTGCGCAAATCCTGCCGGATGCCTTCCATAATGGAATTCATGGCATACTGGTAGCAGGTTTCCCTGGCTTCATCTTCCGGCATGTCGGGCAGTGCGGGGTTTTGTTCAAGCAATTCCCGCGCCAGATCCCGGATGTAGTCGCCGTGATAATAATCTTCCGGCCATTCCACCGGAAGATTGCAAAGCTCGCGCATGCGCAAAAATACGGATACCCCCAGCAGCCTCATCTGCCGCCCTGCGTCATTGGTATAATATTCCGTAGTTACTTCATATCCGGCGAACCGGAGCAGCCGGGCCATGGAATCGCCTACTGCCGCTCCGCGTCCATGTCCGATATGCAAGGGGCCGGTGGGGTTGGCGGACACAAATTCCAGCAGTATCTTCCGACCGTTTCCGGTGTGGGAGGAACCGAAAGCTCGGCCTTCTTTTTCGACATTCTGTACGCTTTCTTGCCAGAATGCGGGCGAAAAGGTGACATTCAGGAAGCCGGGGCCTGCGATTTCTGTTGTGATTTCACCGTGCATACGGGCGGAAAGTTCAGCGGCAAGCTTTTCCGCCAGCTGGCGCGGCGGCATCCCGGCCTGTTTTGTCAGCACCATGGCGAGATTGGTGGCCAGATCCCCGTGCTTTGCGTCCTTGGGGTGTTCCATGACCGCCTTGGCAGGCCATTCCCAGCCGAAATCAGCAACGATGGCACGAAGATTGTCTTGCAGAAGAAGAATGTCGCGCATGGGAGCAGTGTTCCTTTTAGAGCAGTTTAATATTGAAGGTGAGAAAACGCTGATTAAAGCATTTTCCTGCGGGCTTGCGGAGCAAGGCCGCCCGCAGGCCGCGGATAATGGATGAAGAGCCCCGCCCCAGCACTATTGGATAAAGGCGTCTGCGGCGTCTTTGTTTGGAATATGTTCGGTGGTGTAAGAGCCGTCCGGCACGTTTGATGCAACGAGGATCGGGCGAACCATGCGGGTCAGGACGCCCTTGGGGCCAAACTCAATCCATCGACGTACACCGTTTTTCCATTGATTGGAAATGACGTCAATCCAGTACACGGAAGAGGTCATCTGCTTGCGCATTGCGGCATGCAGTTGTTCAGCCGCGCTCAGGGATTCGCCACTGACGTTGCAGTACACCGGAAAGGCCGCGTCGTGCCAGTCCATTTTGTCAAGCAGACGGGAAAATTCGGTAGAGGCTTCAGCCATGAGCGGTGTATGAAATGCGCCGCTGACGGCAAGCGGTATAGCCTTTCCCTTGTTTCCCTTGAGCTGTTCCAGCAGTTCCTCAACAGCTTCTTTATGGCCGCTGATTGCAAATTGGCCCGGGGTATTGCGGTTGGCAACGCGAACCAGCTTCCCCGTCTTTTCACAGGCATTTTTGGCAGCGCCTTCCACCTCTTCCAGCGTAAGGCGAAGAATGGCGTACATGGTACCCACATGATCCGGGTCTGCGTCAGCCATCAGGCGTCCGCGCAAAGAAACCAGTTCAAGTACTTTGTCGACATCCAGCACTTTGGCAGCCGCCAGCGCGCTGAATTCACCCAGGCTGTGCCCCGCAGTGCAACAAGGCGAGATATGACCGCAGAGATAAAGCCAGAGTGCGAGATTAACCACCGTAATGGCTGGTTGGAGGTTTCTGGTTTCCGCCATGAGTATTTCGTCGCCGCTTTCCCAATATATGGAGCGCAGCTCCAGGCCGCTGTATTGTTCGGCCTTTTTCCACAAATCCATGGCTTCGGGGAACTTTTCCGCCAAGTTGCGTCCCATGCCGTTGGCCTGGGCACCCTGACCGGGGAAAAGCAGGGCGGTGGGAGCGGTATTCATGTGCATCACCTGGTAATGAGCTTGAGGGTGGGGGTAAGAGCAATGTTATATTTGCTCATGGAGTCGAGCTGGACGCGACTTCCCGCGACGGCACAGTAGCCATCCGACGGACGGGCACCTGTACATGCCTGTATGCCACGGGGCATACAGGCATGCACAGCGGAGCAAGCTCCGCCTTCAGGCGCGAAGGCTGTGGGGCAGAACGTCGTGCCGGTTGTATATGCTTTCAAGGGGATAATGCTCTAGTCATACTGAACCGCACTGAATTGCATCAGGCGATCCCAGTTATGGTGTGATTCGATGTAACGGAACGTGCCGGTTTTCGCCCGGATGGCGAGAGAATGGGTAATTGCCCCGTTGCCGGTATATTGCACGCCGCGCAGAAAATCGCCGCCGGAAATGCCGGTGGCGGCAAAAAAGGCATCATCGGCGCGGATGATGCTTTCCACGGAGAGAATTTCCCGTATGTCTACCCCGGCTTGTTCAATGTTTTCTTTTTCCACATAGGACTGCGGATTAAGACGGCAAAGCATCTGGCCGCCGACGCCCTTAATGGCGCAGGCGGCGATGACGCCTTCCGGCGTGCCGCCGGTTCCCATCATGACATCGACATCCGAACGAGGGTCGGCGACCATCAGCGCTCCGGCCACGTCACCGTCGGTATGGAGTTGGATCCGCGCTCCGGCGGCACGGATTTCCTCAATAAGTTTCGTATGACGCGGCTTGTCCAGGACAAATACCACTAAGTCATTGATATCTTTTCCCAGCGCTTTTGCAACATGCGCCAGGTTGTCCTTTACAGGAGCGTCAATGTCGATGACATTGCGTGCTTCGCGGCCCACAACAATTTTCTGCATATAAAAGCTCGGGCCGGGGTTGTACATGCACCCCTTGCGGCACACGCCCACCACAGAAATGGCGTTGGGGCGTCCGTTGGCCAGAAGGCGCGTGCCTTCCACGGGGTCCACGGCGACATCCAGCGCAGGGCCGTCTCCATCGCCAACCTTTTCACCGTTATAAAGCATGGGAGCCTGGTCTTTTTCTCCTTCGCCGATGATGACGATTCCGTCCAGGTTGAGGCTGTTGAAGGAAAGCCGCATAGCGTCCACAGCCGCGCCGTCGCCCGCTTCTTTGTCGCCTTTTCCCAGCCAGCGGGCAGCAGAAAGCGCAGCAGATTCCGTAACGCGAACCATATCAAAGGCCAGATTTTTTTCCGGTGCTTGCATGACGACACTCCATTCAGGTTCGAACTTCCAGGGAACCCGATAGTTTTGTGAGGAGAAATTCAGTGGCCGCACGTATGGGCCATACTCCGTGCTGTTCTCGTACCATACAGCATTGAATACTGTGTATTCAATGCTGAGATCGCTTCGCCGAAAGCGTGGTTTCGGCGAGCGAACCCGGCTGCACCGCCACGCTTGCGCCTGAGGCGCTGAGACTCCGAAACAGTTATGTTGCGGAGTACAAGAGCGGTTTAACTCTGAACCATGGCCGGAACAAGATGTTCCGGCCCGTAGTTTCACGCTTTTGCCGGAGCTTGCGCCACACATGAATTGCGGTGGCTCCTGCTTTGCGACGGAGTCTCACTCAGATCATTTTTTCAGGGCATTTCAGCGTTGAAATATCCTGATCACATTCATCATTATAGCTAAGCACTCCCGGCTCTTCAAGTGAAAAGCTTCCGCTTTTTTCACAGGGAACGCCTGTCCATCTCCTGCGGCGCGTTTGGGATTGAGCCCTGAATTCCTTGTCCCCGTTTCCATTTCGAAAGTCCTGTGATTATGTTAAGGCCGAAACTCCTGGTGGGCGTTGACAGGAAAACATTTTTTGAAAGCAGATGGGCAGGTGTTCTTTTCAAGTTATGAATATGAAGAAATATTGATATGGTCGCCATTATATCTGTCATATGTGACAAAATGTACATATCTCCGCGCAAAGACTGTGGTTTTTTCGCTGATCGCATTGACAAGACTCCTCTGACCGAAGTATATTGGCTACAAAGAGCATTTAACTACTCCAAGGGGGAGATGTATCATGAAATGCACTCGGCGGAGTTTTTTGAAATTCGCCAGCGCGAGCGCGGTATGCCTGACGCTCGGACAAATGGGGTTTAATCTTGAGGCTGCACAGGCGTATGCCGGTACCCTGAAGATTGAAGGCGCAAAAGAAGTTACCACCATATGCCCCTTCTGTGCCGTTTGCTGCCAGGTTATCGCCTATGTGCGGGACGGTAAACTCGTCGCCACCGAAGGCGATCCTGATTTTCCGGTCAACGAGGGATCCCTTTGTGCAAAAGGCGCGGCACTCTTTACCATGTATACCAGCCAACATCGCCTTTTGAAGCCCATGTACCGGGCTCCGTACAGCGACAAATGGGAAGAGAAGGATTGGGATTGGACGCTGGAGCAGATTGCCCGCCGTGTGAAGGAAGCGCGAGATCGGGATATTATTCTGCAAAACCAGGACGGCAAAACCGTCAATCGCCTTGAAAGCATTTTCATGATGGGCTCATCGCACGCCTCCAATGAGGAGTGCGCGGTTATCCATCAAGCCATGCGCGGCCTGGGTGTTGTCCATATGGATCACCAGGCGCGTACCTGACACAGCCCCACTGTTGCGGCTCTGGCAGAGTCGTTCGGACGCGGTGCTATGACGAATCATTGGATCGACATCAAGAATGCCGATGCAGTGCTTATTATGGGCAGTAATGCTGCTGAACATCATCCTGTATGCTTTAAATGGATCATGAAGGCCAAGGATAACGGCGCGGTCATCATGCATGTGGACCCGAAGTTTTCCCGCACCTCGGCCCGCAGCGATTTCCATGTGCCGCTTCGCTCCGGCACGGATATCGCGTTCCTTGGCGGGATGCTCAACTATATCTTCGAGACAGAGAGCTATTTCAAGGACTACATTCTTAACTACACCAATGCCGCTTTTCTTGTAGGGAAAGGCTATGCCTTCAATGATGGGCTTTTCAGCGGGTACAACCCTGAAACCCGCAGTTATGACAGAAGCGCCTGGGCTTTTGAGACAAATGCTGACGGCTCCCCCGTGCGGGATACCAGCTTCTCGCATGAACGTTGCGTGTTCAATTTGCTGAAAAAGCACTACGCCCGTTATACCATGAAAAACGTGTCGGACGTGACGGGGGTATCGGAAGAAAATCTTCTGAAGGTGTATAAGGCCTTCTGCGCCACAGCGAAGCCGGACAAAGCGGGAACCATTCTGTATGCTCTTGGTTGGACTCAACACACCGTGGGCGCGCAAAATATTCGCGCTTCCGCGTTGATTCAGCTCCTGCTCGGCAATATCGGCGTGGCAGGCGGCGGAATCAACGCTCTGCGTGGGGAACCCAATGTCCAGGGGTCTACCGACCATGCGCTTTTGTATGACAATCTGCCCGGTTATATTGCCCTGCCGCGGGCCAAATGGCAGACCCTGGCGGATTTCAACAAGGATAACACGCCTGTGACGGCGGTGAAAAACAGCGCCAACTGGTGGAGCAATCGTCCCAAGTATTTCGCCAGCCTGCTCAAAGGGTGGTTTGGTGACGAAGCCACTCCGGAAAACGACTTCTGCTATGGTCTGCTGCCCAAGGGCGAAGATGGCGAAGATTACTCCTACATGTACATCATGGAGCGGGTCTACCAGGGAAAAATCAAGGGGGGCTTCGTTTTTGGCGTCAACCCCATGAACAGTTTCCCCAACACCAATAAAATGCGTCTCGCGTTGGACAATCTGGACTGGATGGTCTGCTCTGAACTGCATAACTCTGAAACCACAGACAACTGGCGGCGTCCCGGCGCTGACCCGAAGACAAAGAAGACGGAAGTTTTCTTGCTGCCTTCAGCGCATCGTGTGGAAAAGGCCGGAACCATCAGCAACAGCGGCCGCTGGGTGCTGTGGTTTGACAAGGCCGTCGAGCCGGGTGGAGAGGCGCGCAGTTTCGCTGACATTTTTGTACCACTGATCAATAAATTGCGCGATATGTACAGGACTGAGGGAGGGACTCTGCCCGAGCCCCTTTTAAAGTTGAACTGGCCCGAGACATATGATCCAGAAGAGTGGACCCGCCGTATCAACGGCTTTTTCTGGGCGGACACCCAAATCGGCGATAAACTGTACAAACGCGGACAGCTTGTGCCTGCTTTTGCAAACCTTCTGGCCGACGGCACTACCTCTTCCCTCAACTGGTTGTATACCGGCAGTTATACGGAAGAGGACGGCAACAAGTCCAAGCGGCGCGATCCTTCGCAAACGCCCATGCAGGCCAATATTGGTCTTTACCCCAATTGGTCGTGGTGCTGGCCGGTAAACCGCCGTATTCTTTATAACCGGGCTTCCGTAGACCTGAATGGTAAACCTTTCAATCCGAAGAAGGCCGTTATCGAATGGGACGGCACAAAGTGGGCAGGAGACGTGCCGGATGGTCCCTGGGCGCCGCAGGCCGACACCAAGAACGGCAAGCTGCCCTTTATCATGACCAAGGACGGCTATGCCCAGCTCTACGGGCCGAATCTCAAGGACGGCCCCTTGCCCGAACATTATGAACCGGCGGAAACTCCGGTGGCAGAGCACCCCTTCTCCCGCCAGAACAGCAGCCCTGTGTTCAAGTTCTTTGCTTCGGACATGGACAAGATCGCAGAAGCGGCAGACGAGCGTTTCCCCATCGTGCTGACGACCTATAGCATGACGGAACACTGGTGTGGCGGCGGGGAAACTCGTAATGTGCCCAATCTTCTTGAAACGGAACCTCAGCTCTATATCGAGATGAGCCACGAGCTGGCAGAAGAGAAGGGCATTAAAAACGGCGACGGCGTAATCATCGAAAGCCTCCGCGGCCGCGTGGAAGCCATTGCCATGGTCACTGTGCGTATCCGGCCGTTTACGGTTATGGGAAGAACTATTCACCTTGTGGGCATGCCGTTTGCCTACGGTTGGACAACGCCGGATTGCGGCGACTCCACCAACCGCCTGACGGTAACAGCCTGTGATCCGAATACTTCCATCCCCGAACTTAAGGCTTGTTGTGTGAATGTCACCAGGGCCGACAAGTTGACCGAAATAGCCTAACTCGCAAGGGGCGCGTCTTTTGGGGCGCGCCCGTCAAGGAGCATTGCAATGCCGAAGGCATTTTTAATTGACACCACGCGATGCACGGCATGTCGCGGCTGCCAGGTAGCCTGCAAGGAATGGCATGATCTGCCTGCCAACAGCACCAAGCAGCGCGGTTCGCATCAGAATCCCCCGGATTTGAATCCCTATAACCTCAAAATAGTGCGTTTTCATGAGCATCTGGATGCTCAGGGTAACGTGGTCTGGAATTTTTTTCCGGATCAGTGCCGTCACTGCCTGACTCCTGTGTGCAAGGATGTTGCGGATATGGCAGTTCCCGATGCTATTGTACGGGATCCCAAAACCGGCATTGTCCTGTTTACGGAAAAGACAGCTCAGCTCAGCCCCGATGATGTCCGGGCCGTGACCGACGCCTGCCCGTACAATATCCCGCGTTACGATGAAAAGACAAAACAACTGGTCAAATGCGACATGTGCGTTGACCGGGTTTCCGCAGGTCTGCCCCCCGTGTGCGTGAAAACCTGTCCTACCGGAGCTATGGTCTTTGGCGAACGTGAGGAGGTGCTGGATACGGCGCAGAAGCGCCTTGACGCTGCCATGCAACGCTTCCCCAAGGCTCATCTTGTGGACGTGGAAGATGTGAGCGTGGTGTATCTGCTCGCTGAAGAGAAAGAGTATTACTACGAGTACGCTTCGTTCATGTAGTAGGTTGTTCCGGGCGCGGGGAATTCCGGTTTCCCGCGCCTTATCCGTTTGGCGGAGTTTGGTTCTCCGTGTTTCTGGAGTGATTTATGGGGTCATCCTGTCAAGACGTTGCTCAAACCGTGACGGAGATCGTTGCGCGCCGTCCTGTTTTGGAGCCGGTGTTGCGGGCGTTCGAGCCTCTGCTTGAAGCCCGTGAGGCTGTAAGTGCCGAACTGGCCGAAGTTCTGCGGGATGCGGCTGTGCATCTGCCGGAATTCCGGCCTGAGCGCGCGAGCAACGGCGTGCCTTTGCTGGTGGACATGTCCATGACCGGTATGGCCGCGGGCATACGCCGCGCTGCGGAAGCCATACTTCCTCTGCTGGTTTCCCAGCAGGCTGTGGCTCCGTATAAAACAGCGCTGGAGGAATTCTTTTCCCAGCCTGTGAAAGAAGGTGAGGTTGACAGCCGTGAGGAACTGGCAGAGGTTTTGCTGACAGGTTCGACAGAAGCATTTGCCGGAGTTGCCGACAAGTGTGGAGTGCCGCCTGAAGTGCTGGATTTCGTCGCAGGCTTTGTGCTTTCTCCTGTGTTGCGCGCGCTGGCCGGACAGGCAAATCCGGAACATGGAGAATCCCCCTGGGATGCGGCAGGCGTGTGGCGTCAGGGCTATTGTCCTGTTTGCGGCACCTTCCCATCCATGGCCTGGCTGGACAGGCCGTCTTTGGACGAAAAAAATGCCTACCTTTCAGGAGGCGGCGGCAAAAAACATCTGCATTGTTCCCTGTGCGGAACCAATTGGAAATTTCGGCGTGGTGCCTGTCCTTCCTGTGGAAAGGAGGGCGATGGAACTATGGAAATTTTGCATGAGAGTTCCGGAGCTCGTGGCGAACGTCTGGACTGGTGCACGCAGTGCAATTCTTATTGCCCAACCGTTGATCTGCGTGAACGGGAAGGCATTCCCGACATGGATGTCATGGCGCTTGGCATGATGCATTTGGATATGGTGGCGTCACGCAAGAAGTTGCGTCCTCTCAAGCCGTCATTCTGGAATATGTTTTAGAGTATTTCAAGTTTGAAATGCTTTCAGGTTGAGCGAAGCGAGACTCCGTTGCGAAGCCGGAGCAGCCGCAATGCGCTTGCGGTGCCAGTCTCCAGCGGAAGCGTGAAACCTGCTGGTCAGAATAGAGTGTCCCGGCAGTGTTATGATTTCAAAGCAAAACTGCTCTGAGGAGGATGTCCATGAGATATGCAGTAATAGGTCTTTTTGCCCTTTCCCTGTTGGCTGCCGTCCCAACCATGGCGAGAGAAGGCAGAAAAGTCGCGGATGTGTTGAAGAATCCCATTGAGATGAATGGCGGCTCATCGCCGCGCATGGCCGTAACCTTCAACCATTCTTCGCACAAAGGCATCAATTGCAGGCTCTGCCATCATATGGAAACATCGGAAGGCGACCTTTTCGTCCCTTGTACCAATGAAGAATGTCATGCCACTCCTGGAGCGCGTAAGCGCGATACCATGAGCCTGTTCATGGCTTACCATGACAAAAATACCGATCGCTCCTGCTACGGCTGTCATAAAAAAGAAGCTGCTGCTCGCCCCCAGTTCAAGGGCAAGGGGTGCCGTCCGTGCCACATGAGTCCGCAGGCCCGCGTGGCCGCTGCGGAAAAGTAGTCTGCGTTCAAATTGAGCTTCCCTGGCGCCGATCGGAATATCCTCTGATCGGCGTTTTTACATCAGTAACAACAATTCTGAATTTCGTACTCCCCAACATGAAATGTTGGAGAAGCCGTCAGCGCAAGCCCGGCGCGGCGGCGTAACCGGGTTCGCTCGCCGAAACCACGCTTTTCGGTGAAGCGCTCTGAAGTATTCAGTAGTGTATGGTACTGATCCGGAACGCGAAATGACAAAGAATGCGGGCAGGTAATCTGCTCTGCGAAGGGCTTCGGGTACTTGTCCCCGGCAGGCTTTTGGTATAGTGATAGGAAAAATTTCACATCCCGTTATGTCAAAATTGTTTTCATTCTTCCGGCTGCCCGGAAGGAGGCCGTATTGAATCCGTTTGCTGTTGCTATAGTCCTCGTGCTGCTCGTCATCGCAGGTATGACGCTTTTCAGAAAGTCTCATACCCGGCAGGAAGAGAAAAAGCCTTCCGCCATCAGCTCTGGCGCGTCTGCGTTGTCTCCTGAAGATGCAAAGCTTTATGAGGATGGATTGCATCCTGGTGAAGACGGACAGGCACTCATGTACACATTGAGCGTATGTCGCCATTGTGTCAGCCTCAAAAATTGGCTGATACAACATGATATTCCCTTTCATGAAATCTACGTGGACAGGTATCAGGGCGCGGAGCGCAAAGCTTTGGTAGAAAAGCTGCGCTCGTATAATCCCCGGGGGTCCTTTCCCACGCTGGTTCTTCCCGGAGGGGAAAAGGCTTTGGTGGGCTTTCGTGAAGCTGAATTAAAGAAAGCTTTTGAGGTATAAGATGTGCGCGGCATGTGTGAACCGGATCGCGTTCATGCTGCGTTTTTCGGGCAGTTCAATATGAAGATTTACGGCGCGGCCAGGCCGCGTGACATTTGACCGCTTCCCCCTCCATGCCGTATGGTAATGCGGCATGGAGGGGGAAGCGGTGCTCTCGATGCCCGTAAGCCCGAAGACTCGGCTAACGGGAACGCTGCTCGGCCTCCATAGCTCGCTACGCTCGCGCCTCCGGCGGTCAAGGATATGTTCAACACTATTCTGGAACAGAGCCTTTTCCTTCTGCTGGAGCAAGTATCAGAGAAAGGTAGTTCGGTGTATCAAGTCCGGCAAGTCCGTATTGGATTATCTCTCCATCCAACCCCAAACGGGAGACGAAGACGCAATCTTTTTCTCTGCTTGCTTTTTCCAGGCTCTTTCTGATCGCGGGAAGATTGCGGTATGCCTTGAGGATGACGGCATTTCCCCCTGTGCCAAGGCTGGTATGAAGTTCTTTTTCATCTATGATGCCGGGGAGAATATGTAATGCCTGTTTTCCCTCGCACAGGATAGTGCCGGTACGGGCTGCGGCGTCTTGAAAAGATGTAATGCCGGGCGTTATATGCACGCAAAGCTCTGGAGCGAGGCGCTTCAGCGTGCGCATGAGATAACCGAAGGTGCTGTAGACCAAAGGATCTCCCAGTGTGAGAAATGCGGCATTCTTGCCGCTGTTGAGAACCTCAAGTGTCAGACGAGCATTGTTTTCCCAGGCCGTTTCCAGAGTGGCCTTGTCGCGGGTCATGGGAAAGTCCAGCCGCAGCGTTTCCACATTCCGGCGCAAGTGAGGCCGCGCGATGGATAACGCGATGGATTGTTCATTGCGCGGGGAGGCTGCCGCAAGAATGATGTCCACTTCACCCAGACGCTTGATTGCCTGGAGTGTCAGTAAATCAGGATTGCCGGGGCCCACCCCGATACCGAACAGCGTACCCTGGAGCGTACAAGAAGTGGAAGGCTTGTTCATCAGGTTTTCCTTTATAGGCTGAAGTTCTTTCCTGTCGAGAGAGCGTTTTGAAATGGTGGATGGGAAAATTCTTGTGTATGAGGCTTTTCAACATGGTGTTCGAAACTGTTCAGGGGCGAGCCCTCTGCGGGGATTCGTCTTCCGTGAACACGGAGTCAAGCCAGGCGGCCAGTTCTTCCGCCGCTTGGATAGCTCCGGGCGCAGGGCGTGAAAAGAGCGCTTCGTCCACTACCAGCACACGATTCTCTTTTACAGCGGAAAGAGTTTTGTAGTGAGGGCGCTCCGTGAGCGGGAGGGGGGATGCGTTCATGGGGCCTTTTTGAATGAGATAACTATCCGGGGCGATCCGGATAAGTTCCTCTTCGTTAAGCCGAGCCACACGTTCGGGCAGAGATACAGCATTGACGCCTCCTGCGGCTTCGATGATTGCAGCAGCCATGGAAGCGCTGCCTGCTGCGAGCAGATTGGGGAAGCGGATTTCAAAAAAAATGCGGGGGCGTTTTTTTCCCTCACGTTTGGCGGCAACAGCGGCAAGACGCTTTTGCATGATGGCGACGCACGCTTCAGCTTTTGCTTCCTCTCCGGTGAGAACGCCGATACTTTTCATGATTCTGAACATGTCCGCAAAGTTTGCGCCGTGAAACACGGCGACCTTGAGCCCCAGTGCCCGCAGACGCTGTACTTGATCGTGCGCCTCCTGACGGCCCTCAAATTGAAGAATGAGGTCGGGGTGAAGCGCCGCCACCTTTTCAAAGTTGGGGCGCATGTGTGTTCCGATAACAGGGAGTGCCGCCAGCTCGGGGCGGGTATCCGCCTTGGTGCGCGCGACGATGCGGTTTCCCAGTTCCATTTCCAGCAGCATATCGTTAAAAGCGCCGTACAGGGCGACAATACGTTTTGCCGGAGCCGGGAGCTGTATTGTCGTTCCCCCATCATCGTGGAACACAAGAGGAAAACGCTCTACAGACATGGCAGGAAAGGCAGAGGTCAAGACAAATATCAGGGAACTAAAAGCAGCGATCAGAACAGAAATAGTGCGCATGGAAGACCTTTTATACGCGGAATCTTGAGCCGGATGATGCTGGAGAAAGGGGGCCGAGGCTGAATTGTGGCAGACCACAGGGGTGGCGCAGTTCGACAAAGGGAGTTTCAAACAGGGATTGCAGTATGGAGGCGCTGATTTGATATGGAGACAGGGAGAAGAAGATATGCCCGTCGCGTAGCGCCACGATCCTGTCACAGTATAATAATGCGGCATTGATATCGTGCAGCACGGCGAGAACTGCGTTCCCCTGTGCAGCCCGGGCGGCGAGCATGCCGAACAGGTCGAGCTGACGGGCAGGATCCATGGCACTTGCCGGTTCGTCCAGCAAAAGGATATCCGCTTCCTGCGCCAGAGCGCGAGCCAGCATGACGCGCTGGAATTCTCCGCCGGACAATGTGCATAACGGGCGTTCCGCCAAAAGGGCCGCTCCTGTGCTGTGCAATGCCGCTGCTGTTTTTTCCCTGTCTTGCGGGCTGATCATGCCATGCCACGGCAGGTGAGGGTAACGCCCCATGAGCACCATGTCCTGGGCGGTAATATCCGGCATTTCAGGCCGTTGCGGCACCACGGCGACACGCCTGGCGCGGGTTTTCACGTTCAGACGGGACAGTGGGGCATCTTCGAGACGCAGTTCCCCTTCCAAAAGCGGTAACTCCCCGCACAAACAGCGGATCAATGTACTTTTTCCACTGCCGTTGGGGCCGATCAGGGCGGTAAGTTCTCCGCTCACAAGCGTGAGGTCAATACGTTCAAGCACCACAGTGCCGCCATAGCCCGCGCGAAGCGCATGTGCGCTCAGTAAGGGATGTCCGGTGTTCATTTGCGGCCTCTGCGTTCGGAACTCAGGACAAGGGCGAAAAAGGGGCCTCCGACAAGCGATGTGATTACTCCCACCGGAAGTTCCAGACCGTCAGGCAGAATACAGCGGGCCGCGACATCCGCCCAGAGTAGAAAGACGCCTCCCGCAAGCCATCCTGTGAACATGAGCGGGCCATGCCATTGACCGATAAGACGGCGCAAAATATGGGGCGCAACCAAACCCACAAAACCGATGATGCCGGAAACGGATACGCTGCCCGCCGTAAGCAGGCCCGCTCCGGCCAGAGCCAGCAGACGAGTTTTGGAGATGTTGACCCCGAGGTGAGCAGCGTCTTCCTCGCCCAGACTCATGAGATCCAGCGCGCGCCAACAGGGCAGAAGCAACGCAATTCCCAGCAGGGAGGGGATGAGAACAAGCGGCAGGTCAGCCCAGCCTCTGCCCTGAAAGGAACCGAGGATCCAGAAAACAATGCCTGAAACTGATTCTTCATCCAGCGCCTTGAGCAGAGAAACCCCTGCGCCAAACATGGTGGAAACGGCAACCCCCGCCAATACAAGCCGATCCCGTCCCGTTGCTGTGCCTTTATCTGCCCGGCCGAGCAGCAGAGCCAGGCTCAGTGCCGCAAACGCTCCAAGCATGGCACCTTGGGCTGTACCGAAGCCCCCTATGATTCCTGTTCCCAGTGTCAGCACTACCCCGGCCCCCAGGGCTGCTCCGGAAGAAACACCCAGGAGAAAAGGATCCGCCAGAGGATTGCGCAACACGCCTTGCATGGCAACTCCGGCCAGAGCGAGTCCTCCTCCGGCGAGCAGGGCGATTATGGTGCGGGAAAAACGAATCTCACCGACAACGAGTCGCAGAGAATCATCCGGAGGGGAATGGTGAAGAAACCCCAGGGCATCGGCCAGAGCACTCAGTACTTGGGATGCGCTGTAGTCCACAGGGCCGAACATACAGGCCAGCGGTATGGACAGAAGCCAGCACAGGCAGAGCGACACGAAAGCCATGCGGCGAAAAAAGGAATGTGATTTATCCATCAATAAAAAGCTCTCCGCCGCAAGTGCTGGCAGGAGAGCTCCGTTTTCGCTCATCCGTGAAACGGGGGCGGAAGCATACGGCGGTGACAAAAACCCGTTGTCGTTCTCCATTGTGGGAACATGCCGTCATTGCATCACGTCAGGCAGGTCTTCCGGCTGTTCCCGGCATTTCCCCCTTCCCGGCACATCTCTGCCAGTGGATAATGAAAACACCTGATCCGGTAGGATCACAAAGGGGGTGTACGGCGGCGGGTCCGCTCCCGATTTTCACGGGATTCCCTATTAAGCCAAAAAGGCACCTGGGTTTTGATTACGCGGCGCTTGCCTCTCTGTCAAGGGAGTCTTTCTTCCTGCCCCTTCCTGGTGATGAGTAACATAAAACATTTCGTGGTTCCGGCCGTCAGGAGCAAGCCTGGCTTGGCGGTATGGTCTACGCGAGCGAGGCGAAACCACGTTTTCGGCGAAACGATCTTAAGGAACCGCTGATTTATTCTGCGAATAAATCAGCTCCTTTCCCAAAGAAGCTTCTGCCTCTTTGGGAAAGGCACGCCAAGTCGTTCATTAAGGCTGCGGGAAACGCTTTGATCAGCGTTTCCTTAAAATATGAAGTAGTCAATGCTGTATGGTGCTGGAGGTGTATTGGCTGATATTTTGGATAAGTGGTGCCCTTTGCTTGGGTGAAGCCCGGGATATCTTTGCACCAATGCATGTTGTGGCCGGAACTTTTTGCGGAGCATCCGGTGCCCTTGCCGCCTCTTCACTCCTCGCGTATGTTCAGCACGGTTTATGGTTAACATAACAATATGCGAGATTCGGAGGAAAGGAATGAAAAAGCGTTATATATGGGCAGGCGCAGTTCTATGGGCGCTGGGCTCTGGATTCATTGTTCTGCACATGGCGCAGGGCGATGTGGAGGGAAAGATCAAACAATGGTTGGCTGTGCATTCCTGTTCGGCGGAAGATGTGAAGTTCAGTCTGCTGTCCGGTGAACTGAAGGTCAAGGGAATAACGCTGGAATACGACGAGGGCGGCCATAACATTACGGGCAGGGTGGAGTCTGCGTTGCTCAGCGGCTTGCATCGCGGGGCTTTCGATGCCGAAAACGGGGATCTGACGCCTTTGGCTGACGATTTTGTCATGGAAGGAATTACTTTTGAAAGAGTAAAGGGCGAGGAAAAATATGAAGGCCGCATCAAGAGCCTGTACGGCAAGGGATGGTATGAAAACCTCGCTACCGGAGCACAGGCCATGCTGGAAGATAAATCCATGCGAACCCTTTTGGAGCAACTTCGCCGCTATCGGGTGGATGAGCTGACCTATGAGGGGTATGAAGTAAAGATGCCTGTCTCCATGCCTCTGCCCGACGGATCCTTGCGCGTGGTCACAATGATTTCGAACATTGATAAGGTCAGCCTGCCCGACGGTATAGGGTTCAAACCGGGAGAAGAGAAGGGCGAGCTGCGTGTTTCCGCTGTGGGAGAAGGTTTCACTATGGAAATGCCGGGCTGGATGAGCGCGCGTATGGCGAAAATCGAGCTCCGGGACGTATATATGCCTGAAACGGATAAGCTGCTGGCTCTGCTGGAAGTGTCGGAGCGATTGGATGCCCGCTCCCCTTCTGAAGCCGACCTGGATGAATATATGGATAAACTTCTTGCCGCATGGGAAGGACACCTTCCGTTCGGGTTGTTTCGCCTGGAGAGCATGGAGTGCACGTATGGCCCGGAAATGAAGGATGTGCCCGGCTGGTCGCTTGAAGAGCTTGCCTGCACGCTGGATAACGGCGTACGAAGCGAGGCGGGTCTGTCCATGAAGGGAATGCGTTCTCGGGGGCTGGATCAGGAAATAGAAAGGGAAGTGCGAATCCCCGCGAAGCTTCGGGAGAAATTTCTCCCTCAAGGGCTGGTACTGGACGCTTCCACTCAAGTTTCCCTTGCGGCCTTGTCTGGAGAAAGTGAGCCGGGAGAGAATGCTTCTGAACCGGATACGGTAACGTTGACATTCGGTATTCGCGGGTTGGGACGGACGCATTCCGTATTTGAAGTGCTGCTCGAAAAGGACTCGGGTACGCAAAATCTTTCCGATTTGAAGAAGATGCTGATGAATGCCATGGTGGGCGGAGCAAATCTGGAATATACGGATGAAGGTTTTATGCCGCTTGCTTTTGAGCTGTGCAAAGACTCAAGCGGACAAAGTGCGGCGGCCCTGAAGAGTGAAATTGTACAACTTGCTGAATCGTTGCAGAAGGAAATGGGAATTTTGGGCCTGTCCAAGGCTGTCGGGATCATGGTGGACAAGCCGGGTGTTCTGAAAATTTCCTGTATGCTTGAAGAACCGGTACCGTTGGCCGCACTGGGGCTTTTTGTGCTGGGAACTCCCGAAGGCATGGAAGTTATGGCCAACGCTCAGCCTGGAGAGAAGACTCTGGAAGAATTGTTGCAGTAATATATGTTTCCGCATGAAAAAAGGCTCGGACATCTTACTGCCCGAGCCTTTTTTCATGCGGAAGGGCGGATGCGAAATTCCGCCCGTGTTGTTTTTACGGGAGCATAAAGGCCAAGGGCCCGGCCTGGAGATAGGTCAGAATACAAAGCACCAGCGTCATGGCAATGCTGTGCCCTATGGTGAAGCGGAAGAGGTTGCCTTCCTGTCCAACCATATTAGTAGCGGCAGTCGCTACAGAAAGAGACTGCGGCGAGATCATTTTTGCGGTGACGCCACCTGAAGCGTTGGATGCTACGGCCAGTTCGGGAGACATTCCCACGGCAATGGCCGTATCTTTCTGCATACCGCCGAAGAGGGCGCAAGAAGATGTGTCGGAACCAGTCAGGAACACGCCAAGCCAGCCGAGGATCGGGGCGAAGAAGGGGAAGAACGCTCCTGTATGGGTAAAGGCAAGGCCGAGGGTGGTGCTCATGCCCGAGTAATTCATGAGATAAGCAAGCCCGAGGATCATTGCGATAGTGGCAATGGTAAGGCCGAGCTGGCGCAGTGTCCGCATGAAGCAGGCAATGGCCTTGCTGAAGCCGTATCCGGGCATCATGGGAACGGAAACCAGACCCGAGAGAAGAATAGCCGTGCCGCCGGCAGAAAGCCAGTTGAAAGTGAACGGTGCGGCATACAGCGTATTTTCCTTGACAATGGGTGCTGTTTTCATGACTTCGCCATCAAGACCGGGCCATCCGAACGTGAAGGAAGATCCGGGTACTGCGGCAAGCACGTTTTTAAATTCCGGAAGCCCCCAGAAGAACACGAAAATTGCGAGTACAATATAAGGCCCCCAGGCGCGCAGAACAACGGAGAGCGGATAACCGGAACCGCTGATGCCTGATTCCGGTTCACCTTCAAAGCGGAATGTGCGGCTGGGTTTCCACACTTTGAGCAGGAGTGCGAGGCCGACAATAGTAGCGATGGCTGAACCGATGTCGGGAAGCGTGGGGCCATGATAGTTGGCCAGCACGAACTGCGCTCCGGCAAAGCATACTCCGGAAACCAGAATTGCTGGCAGAACTTCAAGGCTGCGCTTGAAGCCGCACATGGTTACACATACCCACAGCGGCACAATAAGCGCCAGAATGGGGAGCTGGCGTCCGGCAATGGCGCTGACAGTCATCTGATCCAGACCGGAGACGGAGGCAGCCACAATGAGCGGCACGCCAATGGCCCCGAAGGCCACAGGGGCGGTATTGGCGATAAGCGCAATGCCTGCGCCCCATAACGGGGTGAAGCCGAGCCCTACCAGCATGGCGGCGGCAATGGCCACAGGTGTGCCAAAACCGGCTGTGCCTTCAATAAAACAGCTGAATGCGTAGGCAATGAACAGGGCCTGGAGGCGGCGATCATCAGTAAGGCGGGCGAGAGAGTCTTTGATAATTTCAAATTCGCCCGATTCTACCGTCATATTATAGACCCATACAGCGGTAATGACGATCCATACGATGGGAAAAAGGCCGAAGGCTGCCCCGTTCAGCGTGGAGCTGAGCGCCAGAGATACAGGCATCCTCCATATGGCCACAGCTACAATCAGGGCGCTGATGAGGCCTGCCACAGCAGCAATGTGCCCCTTAGCTTTGCGGACAGCAAGCATGTAAAAGAGGATGAGCAATGGGATTGCCGCCAGACAGGCGGAAGTGACAACGCCCCCGACTGGAGCGTATTCCTGAATCCAAGGCATGACCTTCTCCTTTGTGGAGTATATTGGGGGGCCGCCGGGCGAAATACACCGGTGGAGTTTCCTCTTTTCCGAAACGAAGAAACTTTTCGGGAAATAGCGCAAAAAAGTATAGTTTGCAATATCATGATAGATTAATAGACTTTTTTGTGCCTCGCTGTGTTGTGGAACCGTGTTGAAAATAACCTTGACCGCCGGAGGCGCGAGCGTAGCGAGCTATGGATCGACGACCCCTCGCCGCATGGTAATGCGGCATGGAGGGGGGCGAGGAGCGGAGCCTTTGGGTGGCACAGCCGCACGAAGGCGTAAGCGAGCCGGCCGTGGATACATGTTGCCTTATCGCTGCTATCGCCATTCGTAAGGCTCCTTCGTCGCCTAACGACTGCTACGGCAACGGATGTTGCC
>CAJTSU010000051.1:0-13770 GCA_910579055.1 uncultured Mailhella sp.
CGGCAACGGATGTTGCCGCCCGTGCCGTGGTAAAAATACACGTCTCGCGCAACGTCATCAACACGGTTCCGCAACAAACCATCTTGATGGATAAGACTCTGTCATTTGATGACGCTGACGATGTACTTTCCGTCTTTCACTTCCACGCCGTGGTTGTCGTGACCGAATCCGGGGAATTTGCGGTCATACGCTTCCAGCGCCTTGAGATACCCGAGCACAGGCCCTTCCGCCCCGCCCGCGTTTTCGCCGGGCATGAGCAGCGGGATACCCGGAGGATAGGGCACAATGCCTGTGGCAAGGGTACGGTTGGCGCAGCCGACAAGATCCACATGCTCGATCTCGTTGCGCACCAGATGTTCGTACGCCAGGGAAGGCGGCATGTCCGCCCGCGGCAGAAGAGAAAAAGCTTCGCCCAGCAGCTTGGTGCTGCGCAGGGATTTCATGGCCTCGAACATTTCGGTGCACAGGTCACGCAATCCCATGCCCGCGTACCGCTTCCCCCATTCCTTCATCAGAGAGGGAAGCACGCGTTCCAGCGGAGCGTTGGCGTCATAGTCGCTCTTGAAGCGCAGCAGCGTATTGACTAGGGTGCCCCATTTACCCTTGGTTATACCAATGGAGAAAAGGAAGAGGATAGAGAAATCCGCGGTCTTTTCCACCACGATGCCGTCCCCGTCCAGATAGGCCGTGAGTACAGAAGCAGGGATACCCCATTCTTCCAGTTCGCCGTCGCGGCGCACGCCGGGCGTGGTGATGGAGACTTTGATCGGATCGAGCATGCAATAGTTTTCTTCCAGCTCCCCAAAACCGTGCCACGAGTCGCCGGGCTTAAGCACCCAGCAGTCCGGGCAGGAGGCCAGATGCGCCTCTTCCGCCTGCCAGAAGGGAACTTCCTTGCCGTCTGCGTTCTTCACCGTATCCGGCTGCCAGACATTGACGAACCACTCGCCCTTGCCGGTTTCTTCCGCGTAAATGCGGGAGATGAGACGGCGGAAGGCTACTGCTTCATGAATGGACTCGTCGGTCAGAGCCTTGCCGCCGGGGCCTTCCATCATGGCGGCGCTGACGTCGTTGGAGGCGATGATCGCATAGTTGGGTGAGGTAGAGGCGTGCATCATGAAAGCCTCATTAAACCGGCTGTGGCTGATGGGACTGCGCCCGTCGCGCACATGGATCATGGACGCCTGGGACAAGGCGGCCAGCAGTTTGTGCGTGGACTGGGTACAAAATACCGTAGGTTTGTCCGTACCGTGCTCGCCGGGGTCGCCGTACATGGCAAAACGCTTTTCATACAAAGGATTGAAGCGGGCATAGCCGTACCAGGCTTCGTCAAAGTGCAGGCGATCCACGCTCTGCCCCAGCAGCTCCTCCGCTCTTTCCACATTGTAGCACAGACCGTCGTATGTGGAGTTGGTGACAATGGCGTGCACAGGCGTGGAGTTCACATCACCGTTCACCAGCGGATTTTCCGCAATGGAACGGGCAATGGCCGCTTTGGTCATGTTCTTCGGCGGAATGGGGCCGATGATGCCGTAATGATTGCGCGTGGTGAGCATGTAGGTGGGAACCGCACCGGACATGATAATGGCATGCTCAATGGATTTATGGGCGTTCCGGTCGCACAGGGCCACCTGCCCGCGCGTGACCGAAGCCATCATGATCACGCGGTTGGATGTGGAGGAACCGTTGGTGACGTGATAGGAGCGATGCGCGCCGAACACCTTGGCGGTGTACTTTTCTCCTTCACCGATGGGGCCGGAGTGATCCAGCAGGGAACCCAGCTCGCCTACGGAAATGGACAAATCGGAACGGAACAGATTTTCTCCGAAGAAGTCGAAAAAGGCTCTCCCCGCCGGGGCTTTCATGAAGGCAGTACCGCCGGTGTGCCCCGGCGTGTGCCAGGAGTACTCATGCGTCATGGAGAATTCGGCCAGAGCCTTGAACATGGGCGGCAGCACATGCGCCCGGTAGTTGCGTAACGCGGCCACCACACGCCCGGCGATGAATGCCGCGCTGTCTTCAAACAGCCATATGAAATCGCTGGAAATCTGGAGTACCTCCAGCGGAATCTGCGCGGCGTTTTCCCGGTTGGTGAACAGAAACAGAGGCATGGCGGCGTTACGGGCGCGCAGGGCTTGCGCAACCTGCCGGGCGGGCTTGTGCGTCAACGCGTCCTCCATGTCCCAGTCCAGCAGCAGGGCCTGGATCATCGGATCGGAAGCCAGCAGCATTTCCGCATCAAAGGGCGTCTGCGCCGTGAGCACGGCTATGCCGTTCTCTTCAAGCTGTTTTTTGAGCTTGCTCACCAGGCGGCCGGCCGCGCAGTCATTGGCGCATTCGCTGTGGGCAAGCAGGATTTTCATGCCCAGTCTTCCCGGGTCTTGATCGGTTGAAAGTATCATAAGAAACTCCTTGTCTCAGGGAAGCGCTGATGTATTCAGCGTTTCCTCAGAGCGTTTTGCGTTTGAAAATATCTGCCGGCCAGAGCCTGTTTATGACTCGCAGGTTTCACGCCTGAAGCCAGAGCCTGCTCTGCCGGCACGGCCCCCCGGGCCGCCCGTCGAGTGGCGGCACCGCCGCGCCGGGCTTGCGCCTGACGCCTGGCACTCCGAAACATTTCATGCTGCGGAGCACGAGAACAATTCCATGACAGGATTACCGCGTTACCCCCGCCGGAAGCTGCGGTGCCAGGTTTGCATCCGCGGGTACAGTCTCTTCAAGCAGGCGCGGCAGGGGCGCGCGGCGCTGCTGCGAGGATGTTCGAGCCTCGACGGAAAGCCAGAAGGTGACGGCAAGCACAATGATGGTGACGGCAAGTGTGACATAGCGCACCCAGGCCGGGGATACACCGCCCGGATGAACATGCCCCTCTTCAATTTCCCGCTTGCGGGTAATGGCGGAAGAATAAAGCACGATGGTGGCGATCACGAAGATCAGCGACCAGCGGGTCTGTTCGCCGTCCGATCCGATCAGCGCGGTCAGGCAATACACCGCGCCCACGAATCCGATGGCTATATAAAGAAAATGCTGGTTGGGAGTGAGAACCTTGTAGCCCAGCACCTTGATGGAGATACAGGAATAAATGTAGGGCAACAGGGTCATGATCACCGCGATGGAGGCCAGCTTGCCGAACTGCTGGCTGGCCGTGGGCGACATCGTGGCGAGCACCTGCAAGGTCATGAGCGCGGCCACAATAATCAGACCGGAGGAGGGCACGCCCTTTTTATTGACCCGCGCGAATACGTTGCCGAACAAACCGTCGTCGGCCGCAGCCTTGGCGCTCTGCCCCACCAGCAGGGTCCAGCCCGCCAGCGATCCGAGACAGCCCACCGCGGCGCACAGCGCCACGGCGTCAGCAGCGGTATTGCCGAGCGCGAGCCGGGCTGCATCGGCAAAGGGCGCGGACGAGGAAAGCAGTGCCTTGTTGGGAATCATGCCCATAATTACGGAAGAGCTGAGCACATAGCAGACGCCCGCCAGAATCACTCCACCGATGGTGGCGATGGGGACATTACGCCGGGGGTTCCTGACCACTGCCGCGGATACGGACGCACTTTCCACACCGATAAACGCCCACAGGGTAAAATTCAGCGTACCGGAAATCGCGTGTACAGGGCTGGAACCCGAGACGTTCCAGCTGGACGTGAACAGTTCGGGCTTGAACCAGAACCAGCCGAACAGCGCTGTGCCGATAATGGGCACAAGCGCAAACATGGTCGTCACAGACTGAATGCGCCCCACAAGATTGGGCCCCAGCATGTTCGCATAGGAGAAAAACCAGATCACAAAAATCTGGGCGAAAGCGAACACATAAGGATTATGCAGCACGGGGAAAAAATGCGTCAGATAACCGATGCCGGCCACGGCCAGTCCCACGTTGCCGATGACGTTGGCGATCCAGTAGACCATATTGGTCTGATAGCCCATATAATCGCCAAAGGCCTTGCGGGCGTAGGCATACGGCCCCCCCGCCGCCGGGTCGATATTCGCCAGTTTGGAAAAGGTGAGCGCAAGGGCCACAGCCCCGACGCAGGTAATAAGCCAGCCCAGAAGGGCTATGCTGCCAAAGGCGGCAAGATTGGCCGGAAGCATGAATACTCCCGATCCCATCATATTTCCCGCCACCATTAACGTGGCCGCGAATACACCTATTTTATTGCGTTCGCTTACGCCTGTTTCTTGAGTCATGGGTTCCTTCCTTCAAACAACTTTGCGAAAACATTTCAGAGCTGCGCGGACAGAGCTCAAACCGCTGACACTGCATACTTCACCGACGTTGCGCAAACAGCGCGGCACGCGGTTTTCCCACAGCATCTCGCTCCCGTGTAAGTCGCAGGGAACGAGTTCACAATGATAAAAACCAGGGCAGAATCCACCCGGCCCGGAAGAAATGACCGGCTGCTGTTCCTGCCCGCATTGACAGCGCTGTAAAAGACCGTAGAAGAAAAGGATGAATATAATCTGTCACATCACAGGGAACCCGGGTTCAAGAGCGGCTTCACGGTTTGACAAATGGCAACCGCTGCCCGACCTCGCACGCTTTCTTTTCGTCAATATCGCGCTCTTTTTTTCCGCGCGTCTGGCGCTGCTGTCTTTCCTTCTGCCGGACATTTCCAGAAAGGATCACATCCTCCACGCGCTGTATATCGGCCTGAAGTTCGACGCCCGCTGGGCGGTCTTCCTTGCCCTGCCTCTGGCGCTGGCATGGGCCTGGCCCCGCGCGGAACGCGCGACCGCAAGCCCCGGCCCGAGCCTGATCCGCCGCCTGCTTGTCGGCGTGGAAACGCTGTTGTTCGGCATTCTGGCCCTGCTTTACATCTTTGATTTCGGCTTTTTCTTCTACCTGCGCCGGCGCATCGACATGACCGCCCCGACGTACATAGACGATCCCGCCATCGCTCTGAACATGGTATGGGAAAGTTACCCCGTCATCACGCTTGTCCTGCTATTCATCGCCGCTCTTGCGCTGTATGCATGGTGGGTCAGGCGCCTTTTGATCCGTCACAAGACGGCCTATGTCGGGTCTGCCCCGTTTCCCGACGCCCCCGTCGTTTCCCGCAGACGGCGCGCCCTGATCTCCCTGCTGGGCTTTGCGGGCCTGTTTCTGCTGGGGTACGGACAAATCAGCTCCAACCTCTTCCCCCTGCGCTGGAGCAATGCGTATTTCAGCGAAGACAACGCCATTGCGATCCTGGCCCTGCATCCGGCCCAGAACCTGTTTGACACCAGACGCGGCAATGAAGCCGTCAAACCGGACTGCGCCGCGGCGCTGGCGGCCTACCCGCGCATGGCCGCATGGCTGGGCATGACCCCCCGTCCCATTACCGACTGCAACGATATCTCCTATGCGCGTCTCTATGTTCCCTCAACGCCCCTGCCCCCGGAAAGGCGGCCCAACATTGTGATCATCCTCATGGAATCAATGGCCTGGCCCAAAACCTCCCTTGCCCCGGCCTATCCGGGCGAAAATTTTGTGGAACCTACTCCGTTCCTGAAGGAACTTGCAGCCAAAAGCCGATATTATCCCAACTTTTATTCCCCGAGCCGCCCCACGGCGCGCGGGGTGTTCAATACCCTCATCGGCATTCCGGATGTGAATTTCGACGGCGGAACATCCTCACGTAATCCTCACATTGTGGATCAGGCCGTTGTCTTCAACGAACTCGACGGCTACGAAAAATTCTACAACATCGGCGGCAGCGCGAGCTGGGCAAATGTTCGCGGGCTTATCCAGCACAACGTCAAAGGCGTTCAGCTCAAGGAGGAAGGCGCATGGAAGGCCCCCAACATAGACGTCTGGGGCGTGGCCGACCTTGAGCTGTTCAAGGAATCTGTCGAGCTGTTCAGCGCCAGCCCGAAACCCTTTGCCGCGGTCATACAGACGGCCTCTTTCCATCGCCCCTACACCATTCCCGAACAGCGCGACGGCTATGAAATTCCGGCCGCTCCCACGCCGGAGCAAATCCGCTATTATGGCTTTGACAGCGTGGAAGAATTCCAGTCCCTGCGTTTTTCCGATTTCTCCCTGCGCCGCTTTTTTGAAGAGGCGGAAAAACAGCCCTGGTTCAGGAACACCATCTTCGCTGTCTTCGGGGATCACGGTCTGTACCATGCGTCCACCTTCCCCGCGCCCGCCTATCAGGCCTGTTCGCTTCAGGCATGGAACACGCCGCTGCTGCTTTACGCGCCGGGCGGCCAAATCCGGCCCGGCCAGGACAACACCCCCCATTCGCAACTGGATGTCTTTCCCACCATGGCCGCGCTGACGGGTATCCCCTTCCGCAGCAGCACACTCGGACGCGACATGCTTGCTCCGGGCAATGACGAAAACGCCATGGTCTTTATTTCCGAAGACATCACCCGTATGCTTATCCGGGACGGTTACGTCTACCGCAATACACCGGAATCCCTGTACCGGCTGGATGCCCCGACCCTGGAAAATCTGCTGGAAAAAGAACCCGAACGGGCCGGGGCCATGCGTCAGGCCATGAATGACTTCTACGAGACTGTCAAATTCCTGCTGTACAACAACGGCAAGGCACGGCTGGACGCGAGCAAGCCCCAGATTATCCGGCTCCCGCCCCTTGCACCTCCCCTTATGGAGGAAAGCTCCCCGCCCGCAGCGGCTGAAGAAGAAAGGACAGTGCCATGATCCCCCAAAAACACGAGGAGTATTCCCCCCTGAGGGATTCTTTCGGACGCGAAATCCATTATCTGCGCCTTTCCGTGACCGACCGCTGCAATCTGCGCTGCCGTTACTGCCGGGTGGACAACCGATTTATCCCGCATGACCATGTCATGCGTTATGAAGAAATGGAGAAAATGGTTGACCTGCTCACGCCCATGGGGGTGAACAAGATTCGGCTTACCGGGGGCGAACCCTTTGTACGCAAGGGCTTTCCCGAATTTCTGACCCGCCTGCGCGCCGCACATCCGGACATAGACCTGCGCCTCACCACCAACGGGGTCATGCTCGCGCCCTACGCTCCCCTGCTCAAGGAACTGGGAGTGCGCGTCAACCTTTCTCTGGACAGCCTGCGGCCCGAACGCTTCGCTTCCGTAACCGGTCGCAACCTCCTGCCGCGCGTCATGGACTCCCTGAACGCCCTTCAGCAGCATGACGTGCCTCTCAAGCTCAACGCCGTGGCCATGCGCGGCGTGAACGATGACGAATTGCCGGACTTTCTGCGCCTTGCCGCCGAACGCGGGCTGGATATGCGCTTCATCGAATTCATGCCCATGGGGGAAGGCACGTTGTGGAGCGACTCCACCTACTGGCCCGCCCGGGAAATCCTCAAAGAGGCCCGGCAGCTCGTTGATCTTGGCCCGGCAGTGAGCCACACCGCGTCCGACGGCCCGGCCACCATGTACGCCATCCGGGGAACAAAAGGCCGTTTTGGCCTGATCACGCCGCTTTCCTGCCACTTCTGCGGCGAGTGCAACCGTTTACGGCTGACCTCGGACGGCAGACTCCGCACCTGCCTGTTCGATGACCGGGAATACCCCATTCTGCCCATTCTGCGCCGGACGGGCATCCCGGAAGAACGCCGCATGAACCTGGTGCGGCAGATTGTGAAACACGCCGTGCAACGCAAGCCCATGGGGGCGGAAATTCTGGCCAGGCGCAAGAACGAAGTGGCCAGGCGCACCATGACCAGCATCGGGGGGTGAAGGAAACGCTTTCATCAGCGGTTCATGATGCAAAAATCACAGGCTGGCTCATATGTCATTTTCCCCTTATAACGGCGTGCCGCGACAGGCAGCGAAGTTCTGACAGCAGCAACGCTTATTGTCGTCAAAATAACCGCACTTCATGCACAACAACATGTCTTTTTAAGGAGTTCTCCATGCGCCAACTGAACTTTCTCGGCATTTGCGGCAGTCTTCGCGCTGCCTCCCGCAATATGGGGCTTCTGCGCCGCGCGGCCCTTTCCCTGCCGGATGGGGTGAACCTGACCATTGCGGATATTTCCGAACTTCCCTTTTACGCCGAAGACCGGGAAAAGCCGGAAAGCGCTCTGCGCCTCATCGAACAGGCCAGGGCCGCGGACGGGCTGGTGCTGGCCTGCCCGGAGTATAACTATTCCATGGCCCCGGCGCTGAAAAACGCCCTGGACTGGATTTCCCGTGAACCGGGGGAGTTGCTGGCAGGCAAAAGCGCAGCCATTCTCGGCGCAGGCGGCGGCATGGGTACCTCGCGCGCGCAGTATCATTTGCGCCAGACCTGCGTGTTTCTTGATCTGCGCGTCCTGAACAAACCGGAAGTGTTCTCCAATGCGTTTTCCGCCGCCTTCACCGCCAGCGGCGATGTCGCGGATACCCCCGAAGGTCAAAAACTGGCCGACAACATCCGCGCCCTTATGGAAGCTCTGGCCAACGCCGCCCGCGCGCCGAAAGCATAACCCTGCCGGCAAACGTGCTTCCCGTATTGAACGGGAAGCACTCAGGCTGATGACAAACCCCGCTTTGCGTGGGGGGGGGGACCGTCTCAGTCGCAAAGCGGCTTGAAGGAAACGCACAAAAATCGCTCGCTTTACGGCTGAGAGAGGTTCAAGCCGTTTTCCACCGATCTTCCTCAAAATTCCATGCTATCCGGCGGTACCGCGGCCCTTTCGGGCTCTTCCGATTCTTCCTTCATCCTCTGCTGATACCAGTCCCAGAATTCATCCATGGACATGGGCTTGCCAAACAAAAAGCCCTGCCCGTATCTACAGTGGTAATCTTTCAGGATATCTTTCTGGAGCGGGGTTTCCACGCCTTCAGCAAGCGATGCCGTGCGCCGGAAGGCATGACACATGCCAATGGCATGTTCCATGATGACCCCGCTTTTCGGGGTATCGCCCAAGCCGCTGACCAGACTCCGGTCAAACTTGATCTCGTTGAAATCAATGTTTGTCAGAATGGCCAGATTGGAGTGCTGCGTTCCGAAATCATCCAGAGAAACGGCAAAACCTTCATCGCGAAGAAGGGATACCAGTTTTTTCAGCGTGGGAGTGTCTATCCGGCTCAGGCTTTCGGTCACTTCAATCCGGATCAGGCCCGGTTCCACGTTGTAGCGGGCGCATACTTCAAGCAGTCTGTTCACGACGTTGTGCTCCAGCAACGTCATGCGGGAGAAATTGACCGCCACAGGCAAAGAAAATCCCAATCGCTTCCAGCGGCGCAAAGCGGAGCACACGGTTTCCAGCACAAAAAAATCCAGGTGGCGGATGATGCCTTCCTTCTCATACGTGGGAATAAAGCCGGCCGGAGCAAGCAGTTCTCCGCTCGCCTCCCTGCGCCGTACCAGAGCTTCCGCTCCCACGACTTTTTCAGTCCGAAGCTCCACCTGGGGCTGAAGGTGTACAACAAACATACCCGCCGCAATATCATCCAGCAACTGCTGAACTTCACCGGCGCGACGGTTTGAGGCTCCTGCCGGGAGTGATTTGTAATAATTTTGCTTGTCAATATACATCAACTCGTCGGCGCGTACGATCTGTTCACGGATATTAAACTCGCCCTTGCGCCAGTTACCGCCGATGGATAATTTCAACCCCTCTTCGTTCTCAGCGCGGGAACGAAATTCATCCAGCATGGCCTCGAACCTCTCCCGCTCAATATCGCGGCAAAGAACCACGAACTCGTCGCCGCCGGTACGAAACACGTCGTTGTGGAAAAAATCCTTCAGAAGCTCGGCTGTCCGCGAAATAAGGTGATCGCCGTAGCTGTGCCCGTACATGTCATTGGCGGCTTTCAGACCGTTAATGTCAAGGTACACGACGCCCAGGCTTTTGAGAGGGTTCTGTTCCAGGGCCTGGAGCGTTACCGTGTACTTGTTGCGGTTTCCGAGTCCGGTGAGGATATCCATATAGCTCATACGTTCCAGCTCGGACAGCATGCGCCGTTTTTCCAAATCCTCCTGAACCACAAGGCACACTGAACGCAGCAAGCGGTCGTCCAGGATATTGATGCTCGGGTCGTCCACGCCCAGAAAGCCGCTGATCCGTCCGTTCTGTATCAGGGGTGCGGCCATCAGGCTCTCAATACCCTGCGGTTCCAGTATCTGATAGTCCAGAGACTGCGGATCCAGCTCTGTGTGCAGACAGGAGATGAAGAACGCTCCATCCTGCTCAAAGCGCCTCATCCAGGCCTCCACCGCGGAAAGAGGAATACCTTGCAGGTTGTCTATTTCAGCCGATACCCCTTCTTTCCTCCATTCATGGGTATTGTTTATGGTTCCGGAATCGAAATCAAACTCAAAAATATACGCTCGATTGGCGGCGTAATATTCGCCCACTATGGCCAGCAAACTGTCCAGAGCCGCCTGTGTATCCTGTTCGCCGGACAGCGTCTGAATGCAGCGTATCAGCGTTTCTTCAAGAAGGAGCTTATCGGTCAGTGCCGCTGCTTCCTTGCGGCGCTCGGTCACGTCAACGCCCCATTCCAGGCGCAGCTTCCGCCCATGTGACTCAACCAGCGTATCCCGAAGGGAAAACATCTTGTCGAAATTCAGGTTATGGAATTCCCAACAGTAGCTCTTGCCTGCTTCAAGCAGGTGATTGGTGCAAAATTCGCAGGGCGCATCTTTGCCCTGCAGAACCTCATAGCATTTCTGCCCGGCAAGACTCCCGTCAATTCCTGTCAGTTCCCGTGCCTTGCGGTTCAGGTACAGCAGCTCATAGGTCACAGGATCCGATATATAGCAAATATTATCCTGATTATCCACGGCCAACGTGGAAAAATCGTCATGCTTCATCATTACTGCCCCCACGATGGTATCCCGCAAAAAAACAGGTGCTGCCTGTGCCGTGTACAGGAAGATTTCAAGCTTACAGCAGTTATTTTCAAGTAACCTGATTTTTCAACATCCGCAAGGGATGACTCAGGAGGTCTGTGGTGCAGAACCATGTTGATAACGCTGTGCGGGACGTGTATTTTTACCCGGGCACGGGCGGCAACATGTGTTGCCGCAAAGGCTGCCTGTGTTCCACACGGGCCAAAGGCCACATGTATCCAGGGCTGGCTCGCTCCCTTTGCTTGTGCTTTTCAACACAGGGAGCTATAATCCCACCCCCGGCATATTCCACTCCACATGTCCGCGAATAAACAAATGTTTTCAGGAAATAATTTTTTCCTGACGAGGATCCCCCATGCTGTACGACAACTTCACCATGCAAACGAAACGGCGTCTGCTGATCAAAATCGCCCAGATGCTCAGGGAAGGAACCCTTGTTTCACAGGTGGCGTCCATTCCCATTGAAGAATGCCCGCGCGACGCCTTTTCCTTCCGTTGCTGCGTGCACAAGGATCGCTACATCATGAAGCACAAGATCGCTTCCATTCTCGGTTTTGAAATCGAAAGCGAAGAGATCGACCTCATCCATCTTTCCGAATTCGCTACCCGGGCGCTGGCCCGGCAGGGTATCAACAAAAAAGACTATTCCGTCATCCATGAAGCATGCAGCGCCTGCACCAAATCCCAATACGCCGTGACCAACATGTGCAGGGGCTGCGCCGCGCGTCCGTGCATCATGAACTGCCCCAAAGGGGCCATCAGCTCGCTGGACGGCAAGGCGCACATCGACCCCGACAAATGCGTCCAGTGCGGCATGTGCCTCAAGGCCTGCCCCTATCACGCCATTGTGTTTACGCCCGTTCCCTGTGCGGATATCTGTCCGGTACACGCCATTTCCCAGAAAGAGGACGGCACCAGGTTCATCGATCTGGAAAAATGCATCCACTGCGGGCGCTGCATGCAGGTCTGCCCCTTCGGCGCAATTATGGAGCGGTCGCACATTGTGGACATAGCGCTGGCTCTCAATGACCCGGCTCTCAAGGTAGTAGCCATTCCCGCGCCGTCCATCTGCGGCCAGTTCAAAGCCACAACCGGCCAGATACTCTCCGCCATTCGCCAGATCGGCTTTGATGAAGTGCTGGAGGCGGCCCTGGGCGCGGAAGAGACAGCCCGTCACGAAGCAGCCGAACTCAAGACAAAGATGGAAGAAGGTCAGCCGTTCATGACCTCCTCCTGCTGCCCCGCATACACGGAATGGGTACGCAAGCACGCTCCGGAACTTCAGCCCTATGTCTCCGAAACCCGCAGTCCCATGATTTACGCAGCCCGCATCGCGCGTGAAAAATTCCCCGGTGCGGTCGTGGTCTTCATCGGCCCCTGTCTGGCCAAGCGCTTCGAGGCGGAGCAGTCCGGCGACGTGGACTATGTCATGAGCTTTGAGGAATTGGGCGCGTTCATGGTAGCCGGAGGCGTGGACCCGCAGCGCTGCGAAGCCGAAAGCCTGGATGATGCTGTCACCAGTTACGGCAGGGGATTTGCCCAGGCCGGGGGTGTACGCGTTGCGGTGGACAACGGGGTGCAAAACGCATACGACACCGCGTCGTTCGACGGGCTTGACAAAAAAACTCAGGCCCAGCTCCGGGCCCTGGTGCAGGCTCCTGTTGCCCGCTTTGTGGAAGTCATGTCGTGTGAAGGAGGCTGCATCAACGGCCCCTGCTCGCTGGAACCGCTCTCCTCCGCCAGAAGGCAACTGAAAAAAGCCCTGAAGTAGAACCTGCGGGAGCCGCTTAACAGCGTTGATTCTGCTGCGGCAAGAGCCCCGCCGGGAAATCCCGGCGGGGCTCTTGCCTTGTTTCAGTCAAATACTGAACGCGCCTTCACGCTTTACGTTTGAACCATACGACATTCAATACGAAGTATTCAATGGCTCTGTAGAACCGTGTTGATGGCGCTACGCGAGACATTGCTTCCGCGAGTTCCTGATGACGCTCGATCGGCCTTGCCGATACTCGCTCTCGCTTGCGTTTTGCGCGGAAAACGCCGCGCTCGCGCCTCCGGCGATCAAGATTATTTTCAACACTACTCCACAACAGAGCGTATTCAATATGGTATGATACTAATCGCGGTGTTCACGGCGCGGACGATCATTGCGGTCGCCGCGGCGTTCACGGCCGCCCCGATCCCCACGATCTCCGCGATCGCGCTGGGGGCGCGCGGTGTCTTCAGGCTTCCACTCGATACCCTGTTCTTCCAGAAGTACGGCCTTGCGGCTGGCGCGAATACGGTCGCCATTAATCTCGATGACCTTGACCATCATGTCTTCACCCAGGCGGGCCACGTCTTCGGTCTTTTCCACACGATTGGTGTCCAGTTGGGAGATATGCACCAGGGCTTCAAGGTTGGGCAGAAGTTCCACAATGGCGCCGATTTCAAGAATACGACGCACTTTGGCGTTGTAGTTCTTGCCCAGTTCGGCGTGCTGGTCGTAGTACATGACCATTTCCTTGGCCTGACGCATGGATTCGGAAGTCGGCGCAAAAATGGAAATACGTCCGGAATCGTCAATATCAATGGACGCGCCGGTGGCAGAGGTGATGGCTTTTATGTTCTTGCCGCCAGGTCCAATGATCATGCGAATGATTTCCGGGTTGACCATCACTTCCTCGTGCTGAGGCGCATAGGGAGAAAGTTCTTCGCGATAACCGGGCAGGGTCTTGGTCATCAGGCCGAGAATATGCAGGCGGGCTTCCCTGGCCTGCTGCATGGCGCGGGCCATGACCTCGGTGGGCAGGCCGTTGATCTTGATGTCCATCTGCACGGCGGTGACGCCTTCGCTGGTGCCTGCGATCTTGAAATCCATATCGCCAAGGGCATCTTCATCGCCAAGGATGTCGGTCAGCACGATGTACTGGTCGTCTTCCTTAATCAGACCCATGGCCACGCCCGCCACAGGGGCGGAAATGGGCACGCCCGCGTCCATGAGGGAGAGGCAG
>CAJTSU010000051.1:13780-20483 GCA_910579055.1 uncultured Mailhella sp.
CCGCCGCACACGGCGGCCATGGAAGAGGAACCGTTGGATTCCACGGTTTCCGACACGACGCGGACAGTGAAGGGGAAGCTATCTGAAGAGGGAATAATGGCTTTAAGCGCACGCTCCGCCAGGTGGCCGTGGCCGATTTCGCGACGGGATACGCGAGGGGATTTCACTTCGCCCACAGAGAAGGGGGGGAAGTTGTAGTGCAGCATGAAACGCTTGGTTTCATCCCCATTCAGGGAATCCACGCGCTGTTCGTCGGTGGAACTGCCCAGAGTGGTCACGGCAATGGCCTTGGTTTCGCCGCGCGCGAAAATCACGGAGCCATGGGCGCGGGGCAGAACGCCGGTTTCAATTTCCACGGGGCGCACGGTCCTGGTGTCGCGGCCATCGATGCGGGTACCTTCCTTGAGAATACGCTGACGCACCAGTTTCTTTTCCAGATGTTCAAGGATAACGCCCACTTCTTTCTGAGCTTCAGCGTTTTCCGCCCATTCGGGATCAGCGGCGAGCATTTCCTTGACCTGCTTCTTGACGGCAGATCGGGCTTCCTTGCGGGCCAGCTTGTCGGGAACGCGCAGGGCTTCCGCCATGCCCGCATCAAGAGCCAGCTTTTCCACATGGGCATAAATGGCGGGGTTGTCTTCCTTGGGTGTGAAGGGAGTTTTGGCCTTGCCTGCAAGGCGCACCAGCTCTTCCTGAGCGTCGATGAGCGGCTGGATGGCCTTGTGGCCCCAGTTCAGAGCTTCAATAAGCACGGCTTCGGGCACAAATTTGGCCTCACCTTCCACCATGACCACGGCGTCGCGGGAAGCGGCGAACACGATGTCGAGCTCGCTGCGCTCCAACTCCCTGCTCGTGGGGTTGATCACAAATTCGCCGTCCACGCGGCCGATGCGGCCGCCGGCAATGGGGCCGTCAAAGGGAATGGAAGAAAGGCTCACAGCGGCGGAAGCGGCGCTGATGCACAGCACGTCGGGCTGATTCTGGCCGTCAGCGGAAATGACGCTGGCCAGCACCTGCACTTCGTTTCCGTAGCCCTTGGGAAAGAGCGGACGAATCGGGCGGTCGATCAGGCGGGACACCAGCGTTTCATGGTCGCTGGGGCGGCCGATTTCGCGCCGGAAAAAGTTGCCCGGGATACGTCCGGCGGCATACATCTTCTCACCGTATTCCACAGTAAGGGGGAAGAAATCCTTCGGCGTTTCCAGCGGCTGTTCGCAGACCGTGACCAGAGCCACGGTGCCTTCGCACTGAATCCACACCGCGCCGTGCGCCTGACGCGCCACGCGGCCTGTTTCCAGAATAATCTCCTTGCCGCCGACGGTGGCGGTCACTCTCGTAGCATTCAAAAGACCCATATCAATACTCCCGGAAGGAGACTCCGTGAAAAACGGCGAAGCAACGCCGCGGCCTGTCCGCCATTTTCGGGGCTGACGACGTTGTCAGCGGCCTCCGCGTTCCCGCAGGAACGCCTTCGCCTCTTTTCGCGGATACTCCTTCCTTGCATTGCGCCCGAAACCTGGTGCTCCGGGCATGTTGAAATAAGGGGAACGAAGAAGCCTGACGCCCCAAGCCCCCCCTGGTAAAAAACTGTAACGGATAGGCTTGCGGGGGAAAGAGAAAACGCCTGAACGGCTTTTCTCCTTCCCCCGCTTCAACTCTCTACCTGAAACTTCTCACTACTTGCGCAGGCCGAGCTTTTCGATCAGGCTGCGATAGCGCTGAATATCAGTCTTTTTGAGGTAGTTCAGCAGTTTGCGGCGCTGACCGACCAGTTTGAGCAACCCCGTGCGCGAGTGGAAATCCTTCTTGTGCATCTTGAAGTGATCAGCCAGCCCTTCAATGCGGGCGGTGAGCAGAGCAATCTGCACTTCGGGAGAACCGGTATCGCCTTCGTGCTTGGCGTGGGCGGCGATAACGGCCTGCTTTTCAACGGTATCCATAACCACAGCAATAACCTCCTGTCCCTGAAAAACATTTTCAGAGGGTAGATGGGGCAAACAGCCCCCGCAACATGGCCCAGACAGGCCGTCCATCCTGTTCGCAGGCTTCAACCAAGGCCAGAGGATCTCCTGCCGCGCTCACCATAAGCGCGCGCCTTCCCACCCGGAATTCACCGAATTCCGGACGGTGGAGCAAGGTCTTGCCGTTACGCTGCGCCGCTTCTTCAACCGGGTTCACCGTATAGACGGGCCAGTCGGGCAGCGCGGCGGACAAGGGCAATACCTTGCCGGGCAGAGCCTCCGGCTCGGCAAGCACCGCATCCAGTGACCAGGCGGCGTCCAGTCCGAACGGGTGGCTGTACAACCGGGTCAGCTCCGTAAGCATGGCTCCGCACCCCAAACGCATCCCCAAGCTGTGGGCCAGGGACCGTATGTAGGAACCGGAACTGCAAGCGACCCGGAAACGCACGTCCGGAAGCTTCACCCATTGAAGCTCGGCGTGCGAAACATGTATGGCCTTTCTTTTTTCGGGAACTTCCTTCCCCGCTCGCGCCAGCCGGTACAGGGGCTGCCCCTGATGCTTGGCGGCGGAATAGGGAGGAACAGGCTGTTCCGTCACGTCCAGCCACGCTGTCACCTCGCGGCGTACAGCGTCTTCGAGCGTACGCGCCGCCTCACTGCCGGAGAAAGGAACAGGGCGCTCTTCGAGCACCTGTCCGTCAGCATCCCAGGTGTCGGTCACAAAACCGAGACGCGCGACGCCTTCGTAGCGCTTTTCTCCTCCCTCAAGGAGATAACCGGAAAGTTTGGTGGCGTGGCCCAGCAGAACAATAAGCACACCCGTAGCCATGGGATCAAGTGTGCCTGCATGGCCGATCTTTTTCTGCCCCATACGCTTGATGCGCGCCACGCATTGCGCGGAACTCATGCCCCCGGGCTTGTTGATGATCAGAATTCCATGCAGTTGTTCCATGTGAGGTTCTGTTAATAACCGTAAAAACTCTTCCCGTCCAGCAAAAAGGACGGCGCTCTCGCACAAGGCTGAGGCGCCTTGCATCAACTGCACGGCTTCAGCCCCGCCGGAACCTGTTGTTCCGGCAGGCGCTGAAAACACCGGCTGCTACAACGCCAATGCCCGGAAGGTTGCCACAACCTTGCCGCCCTTGCGCAGGGAAAGCTCTTCGCCATCGATCACCCAGCCGTCGGTCGCATTGAGGGCTTCCATAAACGACTGGGCCTGCTTCATGGCGGCATCGTCACACATCATCAGCGTGCCGCCGCCAAGCTGGAAAGACAGCGTGCCGTCCTTTTGTTCCCAGCCCATGAAGAAGCTGTTGCAGCCGTCGGAACCGTTGGCCTTGCCGTCGCCATGCAGCACCATATGCGCCTCACGCCGGCCTTCGGCCACCTTGACGGGCTTGCCGTCCAGCGTGGTCAGCTTCCAGTACGTTTCCGCCAGCGACGCAGTGGGGCGGGCGTCGGCCGGAGGACACAAGGCTTCGCCTTCAGGCGCGATCACGCGGTTCAGGCGCACAGTGGGAGATTCGGAAAGCTTCACTTCCACGGCCGCAGGTGTGGAAAACAGCGCCCCCTCACGGGTAAGGATCGCGGCGGACAGCTTTGCGCTCTCCACATTTTCCGCACGGGAAGCGAGGTAGTGAATGCGAAACGGCATGGGAATGCTTCCGTTCCGCTGCTGGAGCACGGAAGATATTATCTTGCCCGAATCCAGCGTCAGAGCCGCGCTGACCATTACCTCAGGCGGCAGAGCCATACGTTCAAAATAGGTCAGCTTGCCCTCAAAGCGTTTCACCGTACCTGCCGGGGCCTTGCTCCAGCGCCACTCTCTGCCGTCTTCTCCGCGCACGACGAGCGTGGTGGCACTCAAGTCCACAATATCCATGCGCGCCTGATCCACAGGAGCGCAAGGAGAACACATGGAACGAAAGACAATGGCGCCGCCTTCCTGGCTCCAGCTCAGGCCGAAACGGCCCGCCGTGCCCTCATCCGGCGCAAGAACGGCAAAAGTTCCATCCGCATCAAGGCAGAGAACCGCACCGCTTTCATCCAGCCAGTCTCCCGCGGGAGAAAGAGGGGCGGCATGTCCGGGCCGGGGGACGCAAAAACCAAAGGCAAGGCAGCACAGAGCCGCAAGGAAAGTATGACGCATATTGGGCGCTCCTTGATTGTTTGACACGGGAAAACATGGTCTTTCCGCGCTTCTCCGCCCGCTCCCGGCGTCGAAAAAAGAACGGAAAGACAACCCATTGGCATGGGCAGCCAATAACAGGATGCCAGATTAATGCCGCGAGGGCAATTTCGTGATAGGGTTGCCCCTGTCATGTCTATCCCGTTCCCTGGCGTCAAGAAAAAAATCAAACGTAAATAATGTTGAAATATCCTTGACCGCCGGAGGCACGCGCCCAGCGAGCATGGAGGGGCGCAACGTTTTCCTGCCCGCAAAAAATAATTTCCCCTACGCCAGCGCCGTGAGGTCATATTCTCCGGTTTCGGTGATTTCCGCCCGCACCACGTTGCCCGGTTCCACGCCGGGGCCGCTCACATAGGTCACACCATCCACCTCGGGAGCCTGAAACCAGGCCCGCCCGATATGCAGGCCGGGCCACTCGTCGTGCGGAGCGTCCACCAGAATGTCGAGGCTTTCCCCTTCGTAGACGCTCAGGATATCCTCGCTGATGTCCCGCTGCAAATCCATAATTTCGTCACGGCGCTCCCGGCGCAACTTTTCCGGCACTTGCTCGGACATGGCGGCGGCGGGAGTTCCCTCCTCTGCCTCGTACGCAAACACGCCGAGATGATGAAAACGGTTACGCTCCACAAATTCAACCAGTTTGCCGAAATTTGCATCGGTTTCGCCGGGAAAGCCCGTGATCAGCGTGGTACGCAAAGCCGCATCAGAAAAATGCCGACGGATACGATCCACCACAAGCTGCGGATCGCGCGCAAAGGGCCGGCCCATACGGCCCAGGATGCCAGAATCGGCGTGCTGAAGCGGCATATCGAAATAGGGCACAAAAGGCTTGCCCGCGGAGGCCAGAAAAGCCAGCAGTTCGTCGCTCAGCCCGGCGGGGTACAGATACATGAGGCGCAGGCGCTCCAGACCGGGCAAAGGCAACAGACGTTCCAGCAGAGGGCGCAAATCCCCCTTGCCGTCGGCCGGCTCTGCTCCCCAGGCGGTTACGTCCTGCGCCACCAGCACAATTTCCTTCACGCCCTGATCGAGAAGAGCGCGGGCTTCCGTTTCCAGCGCTTTCGCCGGGGCGGAAACATGAGCTCCACGTATGGAGGGAATGGTACAGAAGGAACAACGGTGGCGGCATCCCTCACCGATTTTCAGCCACGCATAGGACGGCCCGGTGCTGAGCAGACGGCCCGGCTCGGGATTTTTCAACTTCAGCGCATCGGCCAGCATGGCGGGCCAGACATCCACATCGGCGGCATGCAGCCACAAGTCCACTTCCGGAATTTCCTTTGCCAGCTCAGCCACGCCATAACGGCCGGGCAGGCAGCCGCCCACAGCAAAAAGAGGGCGTTCCGGCAAGTCTTCCAAATCCGCCGCCATCTGTACGATGGTCTGCACGGATTCCTCAACTGCCGGGCCAATGAAGGCGCATGTGTTGATAAACACCAGATCCGCATCCTCAGGCTCGGCCACGGTCACAATGGACTCGCCGGAGGAAGGACTGCCCAGCGAACCCAGCAGGCGTTCTGTATCCACCCGGTTTTTAGGACAACCGAGGCTATGGGAATAGATGCGCAGCATACGGACTCCCGGGCTTCCCCGCGGGCGGGGAGCAGGCTGAAGGAAACAGAGGCACGGTTGCAGGCTGAAAGCCTCCGCGCTATCTTTACAGATGACGAGCTGTTCACGTCATGCCCCATGTCGGAACACTCCGGTTTTCTCTGCCACGAACGATCTCTTTCCGCAAGGAGAAAGCATGCCTGCTTCCCCCCGTCTGTCCGTCCAATCCTCTGCCCTGCCCGAAGTTCAGCCTCTTATTCTGGCCACACGCAACCCCGGCAAGGTCCGCGAACTTGCGGACGCACTGCGCCGTTTCGGCTTTGACGTGCGCCCCCTGCCTGAAGATTTTCCGGAAATCGAAGAAACGGGCAGAACTTTTGAGGAGAACGCCCTGCTCAAAGCCCATGCCGTGGCCGATACGCTGGGTCTGCCCGCTCTGGCCGACGATTCCGGCCTGGAGGTGGACGCTCTGAACGGCGCTCCGGGGGTGTACTCCGCCCGCTACGGTCTTGATACTCCCCTCCTGCCGGGGGAAGACGACGACGCGCGCAACAACCGCAAACTGCTTGCCGTTCTTGCGCATGCCCCCCGCCCGCGTACAGGGCGTTTCCGCTGCTGCATGGCTCTGGCGCGGCCGGGCAAGCCGGATCTCGTCGTACATGGGGTATGGGAAGGACACATTGCCGATGCCCCTTCGGGCAATAATGGTTTTGGCTACGATCCGCTGTTTTTTGACCCAGAGCTGGGGCGCATCTCCGCCGAACTGACGCGGGAGGAAAAAAACTCACGCAGTCACCGGGGCAAGGCCCTGCGGCTGCTGCTCCAGACATTGGAGGGCGAACAGGCCGCGGGAGGGGCGGGCACCCCGGCTTGATCTGCCGGACGGACCGGCCTACACTTCCATTCAGGACTCGCTGTGTTGTTCGCAGAATACCACAGCCAGACTGATGACAAACCCCGCTTCGTGGCGTTTGCGCCGTCCAGGCCGCAACGCGGCTTG